>JBIIKT010000021.1:0-8460 GCA_044233055.1 Microbacteriaceae bacterium | reverse complement strand
TGGCCTTAGCGGTCTTGTCACCGCTAAAGGTGCGCATATCGGCCTCGAGGGTCGAGGCGAAGGCCAGCGTGTGACCCTTGGCATCGTCGATAACCTGCACGAACACGTGGCGGGCCGAACGGGTAACCACCAGGCGGGGACGGCTTGCCGTTCCCTCGATCTTCTTGCGCAAACGAGTGTGGCGACGGTCGCGTGCGGCCGACTTACTCTTTCCTCGAACTCCGAGTGCCATGGCTACTTACCAGCCTTTCCGGCCTTGCGGCGAACAACTTCGCCTTCGTAACGAATTCCCTTGCCCTTGTAAGGCTCAGGCTTGCGAAGCTTACGGATGTTGGCCGCAACCTCTCCCACAGCCTGCTTGTCGATACCGCTCACGAGAATCTTGTTCTGGCCTTCGACCGTGAACGAGATGCCTGCGGGCGGGTCGACCGTGATCGAGTGCGAGTAACCCAGGGCGAACTCAAGAGATGATCCCTTTGCGGCAACACGGTAACCCGTGCCGACGACCTCAAGGCCCTTGGTGTAACCCTCGGTCACGCCGATGATCTGGTTGTTGATGAGTGTTCGTGTGAGTCCGTGCAACGAACGCGAGAGGCGCTCGTCGTCGGGCCGCGTGACAACAACCTGGTTGTCGGCAATCGCTACCTCAATGGGGCTCGCAACGGTGAGCGACAGCTCGCCCTTGGGGCCCTTGACGGCGATAACGCCGTTATCTGCGGTGACCGTGACACCCGCGGGGATGTCAATAGGAAGACGACCAATACGTGACATGTCCGATTACCACACGTAGGCGAGTACTTCTCCGCCCACGCCCTTCTTCTCGGCCTCACGGTCGGTCAACAGACCCGAGGAGGTGGACAGGATGGCAACGCCGAGACCGCCAAGAACCTTGGGGATTTCGGTCGAACGCGCGTACACGCGCAGTCCAGGCTTTGAAACGCGCTTGATGCCGGCAATCGACGGCTCGCGGTTGGGGCCGAACTTGAGGTTCAGCGTGAGTGTCTTACCTACGCGTGCGTCGGCGACATCCCAACCGGCAATGTAACCCTCGCGCTTGAGAATCTCGGCGAGGCCCGTCTTGAGTTTGCTGTGCGGCATTGACACCTGCTCGTGGTGAGCGGTGTTGGCGTTGCGCAGTCGGGTCAGCATGTCTGCGACCGGATCTGTCATCGTCATCTAGTTTTTATCCTTTGTTCACCAGGTTTCGACTCCTTTGCAAGGGAGGCGACCTGTGGTGGTTGAGTATTTAGTTGTCTTCTTGGCTTACGGCTTGCTTGAACGGGAAGCCGAGTGCTGTGAGCAGCGCGCGACCCTCGTCGTCTGTCTTGGCCGTGGTGACGACGGTGATGTCCATACCGCGCACTCGGTCAATCTTGTCCTGGTTGATCTCGTGGAACATCGACTGCTCCGTAAGGCCAAAGGTGTAGTTTCCCGTGCCGTCGAACTGCTTGGGCGAGAGGCCACGGAAGTCGCGGATACGGGGAAGAGCGAGCGCCAGAAGGCGGTCGAGGAACTCCCACATGCGGTCACCGCGAAGGGTGACGTGCACGCCAATGGGCTGGCCCTCGCGCAGTTTGAACTGGGCGATCGACTTACGTGCCTTCGTGATCATGGGCTTCTGGCCGGTGATGGCCGTGATGTCGGCAATGGCGCCGTCGATGATCTTGCCATCGCGAGCTGCTTCACCCACACCCATGTTCACCACAATCTTGGTGAGCCCAGGAATCTGGTGCACGTTCTTGAGTCCGAGCTCAGTGGCTAGGGCCGGCAAGATTTCGGAGCGGTACTTCTGCTTAAGGCGCGGCTGGATTTTGCCAGCGGCAGCGGCAGTAACAGTCATTACAGATCCTTACCTGACTTCTTGGCGTAACGAACGCGCGTGGTCTTTGAGACCCCGTTCTTCGTTACCTTTTGTACGCGAAAACCAACGCGCGTTGGCTTCTTGGTCTCGGGGTCGACAACAGCGACGTTCGAGATGTGGAGGGGGGCTTCGACGGTCTCAATACCGCCCGTCTTCGTGCCACGGTCGGTCTGGCCCACGCGCGAGTGACGAGTGACGAAATTGATGCCCTCAACGATCACGCGATCCTGCTCAACGAGCACCTCGATGACCTTGCCCTGCTTGCCGCGGTCTCCGCCGCGCTTCTGGCTCTTGCCACTGAGCACCTGAACCAGGTCGCCCTTACGGATGTTAGCCATGGACTAAATCACCTCCGGTGCGAGCGAAACAATCTTCATGAACTTCTTGTCACGAAGCTCGCGGCCCACCGGTCCGAAGATGCGGGTACCGCGAGGGTCACCGTCGGTCTTCAGGATGACGGCGGCGTTCTCGTCAAACTTGATGTACGAACCATCGGGACGACGCGTTGATTTGACCGTGCGAACCACGACCGCCTTGACGACGTCACCCTTCTTCACGTTTCCACCGGGGATGGCGTCCTTGACCGTGGCCACGATCACGTCACCGAGGCCGGCGTAACGACGACCCGAACCACCGAGAACACGGATGGTCAGCAGCTCTTTGGCGCCGGTGTTATCGGCAACCTTGATGCGAGATTCTTGCTGAATCACTTCTTTACTCCTCTAACAGGTAAGCCAGCAGGCTTACTTGGCCTTCTCGACGATTTCGACCAGGCGCCAGCGCTTGGTCGCACTGAGCGGACGGGTCTCGCTGATCACGACGAGGTCGCCGATGCCCGCGGTGTTGAGCTCGTCGTGAGCCTTCACCTTGGATGTGCGGCGCATGACCTTGCCGTACAGAGGGTGCTTCACGCGGTCCTCGACCTCAACGACGATGGTCTTGTCCATCTTGTCGCTTGTCACGTAACCGCGACGTACCTTGCGGTATCCGCGCGTGGTGGTCTCGGCCGCAGCCTGGTCCTTAGCGGTAGCCATTATTTGGTCTCCTCCGAGGTCTCGGCCGACTCAGCATCTGCCGGGGCGGCTTTCTTCTTGGCGGGAGCCTTGGCGGCCGCCTTTGCTGCGGGTGCAGCGGCAACGGGAGTGGCACGAATGCCGAGCTCACGTTCGCGAATCACTGTGTAGATGCGCGCGATGTCGCGCTTGACGGCACGGAGGCGTCCGTGGCTCTCCAGCTGGCCGGTGGCCGACTGGAAGCGCAGGTTGAACAGCTCTTCCTTTGCCTTGCGCAGCTCGTCAACGAGACGCTCGTTATCGAACGTGTCGAGATTTGAGGTCCCCAGCTCCTTGGATCCGATGGGCATTATGCGTCACCTTCCTCACGCTTGATGATGCGTGCCTTGAGAGGCAGCTTGTGGATGGCGCGGGTGAGTGCTTCACGAGCAATGGTCTCGTTTACACCGGCGAGCTCGAAGAGCACGCGACCCGGCTTGACGTTTGCGATCCACCACTCGGGCGAACCCTTACCCGAACCCATGCGGGTTTCAGCGGGCTTCTTCGTCAGCGGACGGTCGGGGTAGATGTTGATCCACACCTTTCCACCACGCTTGATGTGACGAGTCATGGCAATACGCGCAGATTCAATCTGGCGGTTGGTGACGTAAGCGGACGTGAGGGCCTGAATGCCGAACTCACCAAACGTGACCTTGGTGCCACCGGTAGCGTGACCACTCCGACCGGGGTGGTGCTGCTTGCGGTGCTTGACGCGACGGGGAATCAACATGATTTAGGCCTCTGCTCCTGCTGCTGCGGCCGGGGCGCCTTCGGCACGAGGGCCACGGCGTCCGGCGGGACCGCGCTCGGGACGGACCGACTTCTGGTTGGCCTGTTCGCGCGCGAGTTCTTTGTTGGTGATTTCACCCTTGTAGATCCAGACCTTCACGCCGATGCGGCCGAAGGTGGTCTTGGCCTCGTAGAAGCCGTAGTCGATGTTCGCGCGCAGCGTGTGCAGTGGCACACGACCCTCGCGGTAGAACTCCGAACGGCTCATCTCGGCGCCACCCAGACGACCCGACACCTGGATGCGAACACCCTTGGCGCCGGCGCGCTGAGCACCCTGAAGGCCCTTGCGCATCGCGCGGCGAAAAGCGACACGAGCAGAGAGCTGCTCGGCGATGCCCTGGGCAACGAGTTGCGCATCCATCTCGGGGTTCTTGACCTCGAGGATGTTGAGCTGGATCTGCTTGCCCGAGAGCTTCTCGAGGTCGGCGCGAATACGCTCGGCCTCGGCGCCACGGCGACCAATCACAATGCCCGGGCGGGCGGTGTGAATGTCAACGCGAACGCGGTCACGGGTGCGCTCAATCTCGATGCGCGACACGCCTGCGCGGTCGAGCGTCTCGGAGAGCATCTTGCGAATCATCACGTCTTCGGCAACGAAGTCGGCGTAACGCTGACCCTTCTTCGTGCTGTCGGAGAACCAACGCGACACGTGGTCGGTGGTAATTCCGAGGCGGAAGCCATACGGGTTTACTTTCTGGCCCATTACTTGGCCTCCTTCTTTGGCGCGCTGACGGCGGGAGCCGCCTTATCCTCGGGCGTGGCGAGCACGACCGTGATGTGGCTGGTGCGCTTGAGGATCTTGAACGCGCGACCCTGAGCTCGCGGCTGGAACCGCTTGAGGGTGGTGCCTTCGTCAACGAACGCGCGGGCAACGAACAGGTCTTGCTCGTCGAGGTACTGGTTTGTCGCGTCAGCCTTCACGCGGGCGTTGGCCATGGCGGATGCCACGAGCTTGTACACCGGCTCGCTCGCACCCTGAGGGGCGAACTTGAGGATGGCGAGCGCTTCGGTGGCCTGCTTGCCGCGGATGAGATCCACGACACGACGTGCCTTCTGCGCGGTCACGCGAATGTGACGCACGCGGGCGACAGATTCAACCATGATGATTTCTCCTTCACGTCACCGCGGGTTAGCGGCGACGACCCTTCTTGTCGTCTTTTACGTGACCACGGAAGGTACGCGTGGGCGCGAACTCGCCCAGCTTGTGACCCACCATGGTTTCGGTAACGAAAACGGGGATGTGCTTGCGGCCGTCGTGCACGGCAATGGTGTGCCCGAGCATGGCGGGAACAATCATCGAGCGGCGCGACCAGGTCTTGATCACGTTCTTGGTCTTGGCCTCGTTCTGTGCAACAACCTTTTTGAGCAGGTGGTCGTCGACGAAGGGGCCCTTCTTGAGACTGCGTGGCATCTTCTAAACTCCTACTTGCGCTTCTTGCCGACGGTACGGCGGCGAACGATGAGCTTGTCGCTTTCTTTCTTCTTGCGACGCGTGCGACCCTCGGACTGTCCCCAGGGGCTTACGGGGTGGCGACCACCAGAGGTCTTACCCTCACCACCACCGTGCGGGTGGTCGACCGGGTTCATGGCCACACCACGCACTGTCGGGCGAACGCCCTTCCAGCGCATGCGGCCAGCCTTACCCCAGTTGATGTTCGACTGCTCGGCGTTGCCGACCTCACCGATCGTTGCGCGGCAGCGCGCATCGACGTTGCGGATCTCGCCCGAGGGCAGACGCAGCTGAGCGTAGGGGCCATCCTTGGCAACAAGGCGAACCGAGGCACCGGCCGAGCGGGCGAGCTTGGCGCCTCCACCCGGCTTGAGCTCAATGGCGTGCACAACGGTACCCGTGGGGATGTTGCGCAACGGCAAGTTGTTGCCGGGCTTGATGTCGGCTCCGGCGCCGGACTCGATGACATCGCCCTGGTTGAGCTTGTTGGGAGCCAAGATGTAGCGCTTGGTGCCATCAACGAAGTGCAACAGTGCAATGCGAGCCGTGCGGTTGGGGTCGTACTCGATGTGAGCAACCTTGGCCAGCACGCCGTCTTTGTCGTTGCGACGGAAGTCGATCAGACGGTACTGGCGCTTGTGGCCACCACCGATGTGACGCGTGGTGATGCGGCCCTGGTTGTTGCGACCACCGGTCTTCGACAGGGGGCGCAGCAGAGACTTCTCAGGGGTCGAGCGCGTGATCTCGGCGAAGTCTGCAACCGAAGAACCGCGACGACCCGGAGTCGTGGGCTTGTATTTACGAATAGCCATGATGTGTCCTTACCGGTCCCTTAGCCGACTGCCGTGAAGAAGTCGATCGAGCCCGACTTGAGCGTGACGATGGCGCGCTTGGTGTTCTTGCGCTTGCCCTCACCGAACTTGGTGCGGCGCGTCTTGCCCTGGCGGTTGAGCGTGTTGATGGAAGCAACCTTCACGTTGAAGATCTTCTCGATGGCGAGCTTGATCTCTGTCTTGTTCGAACGGGGATCCACGATAAACGTGTACTTACCCGAGTCGATCAACGAGTAGCTCTTCTCCGAGACGACCGGCGCGATGATGATGTCGCGAGGGTTCTTGTCTGCCGCGGTCATGCCGAGACCTCCTGCTTCTTCTTGCTGTCCACGAACGCGGCGAGCGCACTCGTGGAGAAGATGATGTCGTCGCTCACCAGAACGTCGTAGGCGTTGAGCTGGTCGGCGAAGAGCGCGTGCACGTGCGGAATGTTGCGAACACTCTTGATCGCGGTCTCTTCGCCACGTGCGCACACGGCCAGAACGTTGCGGCCCGGAACAACCGAGCGAATCAACGTGACGGCAGCGGACGTCGACGGGGCGTCGGCAGCGAACGCCGTCACCGCGTGAATGCGGCGACCACGAGCGCGGTCCGAAAGAGCACCGAGCAGAGCAGCGGCAATCATCTTCTTGGGCGTGCGCTGCGCGTAGCTGCGCGGCGTGGGCCCGTGGACGATTCCACCACCGGTCATCTGAGGAGCACGAATCGAGCCCTGACGAGCGCGACCGGTTCCCTTCTGCTTGAACGGCTTGCGGCCGGCACCCGAAACTTCGCCTCGGGTCTTGGTCTTGTGCGTGCCCTGGCGAGCAGCGGCCAGCTGGGCCACGACTACTTGGTGCAGGAGCGACACGTTGGCTTCTACGTCGAACAGGTCGCCGGGAAGCTCAGCTGAGCCCGACTTCTTGCCGGCGAGATCAAACACGTCGATGGTTGCGTTAGCCATGGACTATGCCCCCTTCACAGCGTTGCGAACGAACACGAGGCGACCAGCGGCGCCGGGAACGGCACCCTTGATCAGGATCAGGTTCTTCTCGGCGTCGACGGCGTGCACCTTGAGGTTGAGCACCGTAACGCGGTCACCACCCATGCGGCCGGCCATGCGCATTCCCTTGAACACGCGGCTGGGCGTGGAGGAAGCACCGATCGAACCGGGCTTGCGGTGGTTGCGGTGTGAACCGTGCGATGCGGAAACACCCTTGAAGTTGTGGCGCTTCATCACACCGGCGAAACCCTTACCCTTGCTGGTTCCCATGACGTCGACCTTTTGGCCGGCTTCGAAGGTGGCCTCAACGGTGAGTTCCTGACCTACGGTGTACGACGAAGCATCTGCGGTACGCACCTCGGTGAGGTGACGACGCGGGGTAACGCCCGCCTTGGCGAAGTGGCCCGAAGCGGGCTTGTTCACCTTGCGAGGGTCGATGGCGCCGGCAGCGATCTGGATGGCGACGTAGCCGTCCTTCTCTTCTGTGCGCAACTGGGTCACCACGTTGGGGGTGACTTCAATGACGGTAACAGGTACGAGCTTGTTGTTCTCGTCCCATACCTGGGTCATGCCAAGCTTCTTGCCGAGCAGACCCTTAACGGTCTTATTCTGCGTAGACATGATGATCCCTAGAGCTTGATCTCGATGTTGACATCGGCCGGAAGGTCTAGACGCATGAGCGAGTCGACTGCCTTCGGCGTGGGATCGATGATGTCGATCAAACGCTTGTGGGTGCGCATCTCAAAGTGCTCGCGGCTGTCCTTGTACTTGTGAGGCGAACGGATTACACAGATCACGTTTTTCTCGGTGGGAAGAGGCACGGGACCAACCACCGTGGCACCCGCGCGGGTGACGGTGTCGACGATCTTGCGTGCCGAGGAGTCGATGACCTCGTGGTCATACGACTTAAGTCGAATGCGGATCTTTTGTCCCGCCATGTCTGACTCTTCTCTCTTAGATAGTTCGGCGTCGTACGGTCTTCCGAGCCGCATTGGACGCTGTGCTTCGCACTTTCGTGAATCGCACCACTGTTCGTTTGTCAATGCCGTCATCTCGTGCACGCGAGCGCGCATGCCAATCTGGGTGAGCCCAGCTCGGCAACGAGGCGTTGGCGGTGTTGTGCTACCTGCGGCCTAACGAAATGCGAGCTCTTGCCCGACGTTATGCACTACACGGCAGTGTCCGCACCGAAGCGCAGAAATTGCAACCTTCCGAGTCTCCCACAGAAGTCAAGCATTTTGCAACCCGGGCGTGTCGCGGTGAATCGGAGCCGTCCGGTGAATTGACCACAACCCCCGCCCATAGACGCCCGACCACACCCTGGGCTGTGGACAATTCACCTCCGGCTCCTTGATGCCCGAAAAACCGACTGGTAAAGATAGGTTTGACCCGGGGTATTCCCATGGTCAACGGAAGGCATGAGATCGTGTCGAAGAGTCGAAGGCTGATCAGCTGGCTGGCCGCTTACGGTTTTGTCATCGTCATGGCGATTC
>JBIIKT010000020.1:0-8485 GCA_044233055.1 Microbacteriaceae bacterium | reverse complement strand
CCACACCCTTTCCGACCATGATGTCGATGCGAAAATCTTCCATGGCAAGGTAGAGCATTTCCTCGGCCGGTTTGGCCATGCGGTGAATCTCGTCGATAAAGAGAATCTCTCCGGGAACCAAAGCCGAAAGCAGCGCAGCCAAATCTCCCGCGTGCGCAATCGCGGGACCACTCGAAATGCGTAACGATTGGCCCGTTTCTTGGGCAACGATCATGGCGAGTGTTGTCTTTCCGAGCCCGGGCGGACCCGACAACAAAACGTGGTCAGGAGCACGAGAGGCCTGCGCGGCAGCCCGGAGGAGCACATCAAGCTGGGCAACCACCCTCTTCTGCCCAACAAACTCGTGCAGGTTCGTGGGGCGCAGTGCGCTCTCAAACTGACGCTCGGCGTCGTCGGCAGGCACCGTAGAAAGCACAGACTCGTCGCTCACGGTTGCCGCGCCATCACAGCCAAGGCATCACGCAAGAGTTGGGAGGTTGTCTTTCCCTGCGTGGCGAGTCCGCTCACGGTCTCGCGTGCCAATCTCTCTGCCCACCCCAACCCGACCAGAGCTGCCACAACGGCATCTCCCGACGAGCCTCGGGCTGCCGAACCGAGCCGAGTCTCCCCCACCATGACCGCATCAAGGCGACCGGCCAACTGTACGCAAATAAGTTTGGCGGTCTTTGGCCCGATGCCTGACACCCGAGTAAACGCCGCGTCGTCGTCGTTGGCCACCGCGTCAAAAACTTGCGCGGGCGTGAGTTGCGAGAGAACGGCGAGACCCGACCGGGGACCCACGCCCGTGACCGACAACAGCGTGTCAAAAATCTGTCCGGCTTCGCGCGACTCAAAGCCGTAGAGGGTTATCGCGTCTTCGCGCACAATCGTCGTCACGACCAGGTGTGCCTCGAGCCCGACGCTGAGTTGAAGAGCGTGTTGTGGGGTGACATGAACGCCATAACCCACACCCGATACGTCGATGATCACAAATCCAGGCAACTGGGCCTCGATGATGCCGCGAAGCGATGAAATCACGAGGGAAAGACTATGCGGGGCGGCGTGGCCTCGGCGTGCGCCTCTCCGCGTCTCGCCACAATTGCTGCGCGGGTGTGAGGCCTGATCCGGGTGTTGCGCCCGAACCGGCCTTTTCGGGCGACAGTCCGGACACCTCTCGCCAGGCGGAACACACGGCCAGCGCAAGTGCGTCGGTTGCGTCGGCGAGCAACGATGAATCATCAAGCTTGAGTATCTGACGGACAGCAGAGGCCACCTGGGCCTTGTTTGCCCGACCGTTGCCAGAAACAGCGGCCTTGACCTCGCTGGGCGTGTGCAAGGCCACCGGTAGTCGCCGTGCCCCCGCGAGAGCGAGAACGACGCCGCTGGCTTGGGCCGTGCCCATGACGGTGCGCAGATTGTGTTGCGCAAACACACGCTCGAGCGCGATGCGTTTCGGTGCGTGCCGCTCAATGGCCTGATCGATCGCGGTGTGCAGTGCGAAAAGCCGGTCACTCAGCGCCGCGCTGGGCGGAGTGTGGACAACAAAGACGTCGACAAAGCTCACGCGACGCCCCTGGCCGAGGTCGACAACCCCCACCCCACAGCGGGTGAGGCCGGGATCGACCGCAAGAATGCGCACGGGCGCGAACTACTCCTGCTCGAGCTCGGCGAGAACTTCGTCGCTGACATCGAAGTTGCTGTAGACGTTTTGCACGTCCTCGCTGTCCTCGAGCGCTTCGATGATTCTGAACACTTTTCTCGCTGCCTCGGCATCAACCTGAACCTCGAGATTCGGAACGAACTCCGAATCCGCTGAGTCGTAATCGATGTTGGCGGCCTGCAGGGCCTCGCGAACCTTCACCAGGTCTGCTGTGTCGGTGATGATCTCAAAAGTCCCCGCGTGACTGGAGACGTCTTCCGCGCCAGCGTCGAGAACGGCCGCGAGAACATCATCCTCCGTCACGTCACCGCTGACCCGGATCACACCTTTTCGAGCAAAGTTGTAGGCCACGCTCCCCGGATCGGCCATTGTTCCGCCGCTTCGCGACATGGCCGTGCGAACTTCCGCGGCAGCGCGATTCTTGTTGTCGGTGAGACACTCAATCAGGAGTGCCACGCCGCTGGGTCCGTAGCCCTCGTACATGATGGTGAAGTACTCGACGGCGTCGCCAGTGAGGCCGGCCCCACGCTTGACAGCGCGGTCAATATTGTCATTCGGAACACTCGACTTCTTGGCTTTCTGAACGGCATCCACCAGCGTGGGATTGCCGCTCATGTCGGCTCCACCCAACCTGGCGGCAACTTCGATGTTCTTGATCAGCTTGGCGAACGACTTAGCGCGGCGCGCGTCAATGACGGCCTTCTTGTGCTTCGTGGTCGCCCATTTGGAGTGTCCGGACATGGCATCGATTCTACGCGTGCACGGGAGCTACCGCGTCGGCAACGAGCCCAACAAAGTACTTGTGGAACGACAGATCGCCAGAGATCTCGGGATGAAACGAAATGCCAACGAGGTTGCCCTGCTGCACGGCCACAATGCGCCCATCTGTCAGTGTGGCGAGTACGGAGACACCCGCACCCACCTCCTCCACGAGTGGGGCACGAATGAAAGTGGCGGCTACGGGGTCGTCGGTAACGGCAGGAGCCAGCAGGGTCGTTTCGAATGACTCGACCTGTGACCCAAAGGCGTTCCGGCGCACGGTCACGTCGAGGCCACCCAAAGTTTGTTGATCGTGGGTGGCGTCGCTCAGCCGGTCGCTCAGCATGATGAGTCCGGCACAGGTGCCAAAAACGGGTATGCCCTGTGCGATGCGGTCACGCAGTGGGTCACGCATGCCAAAAATGCGCGTCAGCTTGTCGATTACCGTGGATTCTCCACCGGGAATGATGAGTCCATCGACCGTGTCGAGCTCCGCTGGGGTGCGCACGGCAACATGCGAAATGCCAAGAACGTCGAGCACGCCCTCGTGTTCACGCACATCGCCCTGAAGGGCGAGTACGCCAATCAGTGGTGCGCTACCAGCCACGTTCGGAAAGGCGGTGAGGTGCGGGCAGGTCGGACACGTTGATGCCCACCATTGCTTCGCCCAAGCCTCGCGACGCGTCGGCCACGGCGTTCGCATCGTTGAAGAACGTGGTGGCCTTGACGATGGCGGCAGCTCGTTCCGCCGGGTTTCCCGACTTGAAAATTCCCGAGCCCACGAACACGCCGTCGGCGCCGAGCTGCATCATCATGGCCGCATCGGCAGGGGTGGCAACGCCTCCCGCGGTGAACAAAACCACGGGGAGTGCGCCCGTGCGGGCAACCTCCTGAACGAGTGCGAACGGTGCCTGCAATTCTTTGGCGGCGACGTAGAGCTCGTCCTCAGACATCGACGACAGTGCGCGAATCTCGCCTTTGATCTTGCGGATGTGCTTAGTGGCCTCGGACACATCTCCCGTACCAGCCTCGCCCTTGGAACGAATCATGGCCGCGCCCTCGTTAATGCGTCGCAGTGCCTCACCGAGGTTGGTCGCACCACACACGAAAGGAACAGTGAACTTCCACTTGTCGATGTGGTTCACGTAGTCGGCGGGGCTCAGCACCTCTGACTCATCGATGTAGTCGACCTTGAGGGTTTCCAGAATCTGCGCTTCCACAAAGTGTCCGATGCGCGCCTTAGCCATGACCGGAATGGATACGGTGTCGATGATGCCCTGAATGAGGTCGGGATCGCTCATGCGGGCGACTCCACCCTGAGCGCGAATGTCGGCGGGAACGCGCTCGAGTGCCATCACGGCAACGGCACCCGCATCCTCGGCAATCTTGGCCTGTTCGGCCGTCACCACATCCATAATCACGCCGCCCTTGAGCATTTCGGCGAGGCCACGCTTGACGCGGTCGGTTCCGATTGCGGGAGTTGATTCAGCCATGTTCTTCACGCGATTTCTCTTGAATGGACCACGCCTCGGCCAATTGCCGGCGTACATCCGACAGAAGGCGGGGCATTGCTTTTGATTTGGCGATAATGGGGAAAAAATTTGAGTCGGTTGACCACCGCGGAACAATGTGTTGATGCAAGTGACCGGCCACACCAGCTCCGGCAACACGACCCTGGTTCATTCCTATGTTAAAGCCTTCGTTGGCAAAGACGTGACGCGTCACACGCATCACGGCTTGAGTCAGGGTAGCGATTTCGGCGATTTCGTCGCCGGTGGCTTGGTCATATAGCGCAACATGCCGGTAGGGACAGACCAGTACATGCCCGGAGTTGTAGGGGTAGAGGTTCATGACGACATAGGCCAGAGTGCCGCGAAAGACGATGAGACCGTCTTCGTCCGACATTTCCGGCACACGGCAGAACGGGCACTGCTCACCCTCGTTCGAATCGGCGCCCGCGGTGATGTAGGCCATGCGGTGAGGGGTCCAGAGTCGTTGAAACTCATCGGGCACGCCCGCAAGATCTGCAGGCTCAAAGGTTTCGTAGTCGTCGGTCACAGGTCGTCGGCACCGTTCACCTGGCGGTGTGAATCTATGCCCGCGCGAATGAGCTCGATTGCCTCGGCCACGGGAATCCCGTTGCGCTGCGTGCCGTCGCGGAATCGGAAACTCACGGCACCTTTGGCGCGATCTTCTTCACCCACGATCACCTGAACGGGGATCTTGTCTGCTGTGGCATTGCGAATCTTCTTTTGCATGCGGTCATCAGAAGCATCCATGCTCGCGCGGATACCCACGGCGCGCATCTGCGCCATCACGTCGTCGAGGTACGGCGCGTATTCCTCCGCGACCGGGATGCCGATGGCCTGGACAGGAGAGAGCCACAACGGGAAGGCGCCCGCGTAGTGCTCGGTGAGCACGCCAAAGAAGCGTTCGATCGAGCCGAACAGCGCGCGGTGAATCATGACCGGGCGGTGCTTGGCGCCGTCCGATCCGGTGTAGTCGAGGTCGAAGCGCTCGGGGAGATTGAAGTCGAGCTGAATTGTCGACATCTGCCACGTGCGGCCAATCGCATCGCGCGCCTGAACCGAAATCTTTGGTCCGTAGAACGCGGCGCCGCCGGGGTCCGGAACCAACGTGAGGCCCGAATTTTCGGCCACGGTCTGCAGGGTTGATGTTGCTTCGTCCCACATGGCGTCGTCGCCCACGAACTTCTCGGGGTCCTTGGTGGAAAGCTCGAGATAGAAGTCATCTAGGCCGTAATCGCGGAGCAGGTCAAGAACGAACGAGAGCACACTCGTGAGTTCCTCCCGCAGCTTCTCCCGTGTCGTAAAGATGTGTGCGTCGTCCTGGGTCATGCCGCGAACACGTGTGAGCCCGTGCACCACCCCCGACTTTTCGTACCGATACACCGAACCGAACTCGAACATGCGCAACGGCAGGTCTCGGTAGCTCTTGCCGCGCGAGCGGTAGATGAGAATGTGGAACGGGCAGTTCATGGGCTTGAGGTAGTACTCCACGCCCGCTCGTGTTATCTCACCCTTGTCGTTGCGCACCTCGTCGATCTGCATCGGCGGGAACATTCCGTCGGCATACCACTCAAGGTGCCCACTCTGCTCAAACAGGTTCGACTTGGTGATGTGCGGCGTATAGACGAACTCGTAACCCGATTCCTCGTGGCGTCGTCGTGAGTAGTCCTCCATGGTGCGACGAATGATGCCGCCCTTGGGGTGAAACACGGGAAGGCCCGAGCCCACTTCCTCGGGGAAGCTGAACAGATCAAGCTCAACCCCCAGGCGCCGGTGATCACGCTTGGCGGCCTCCTCAAGGCGAGCCTGATACTCGCGAAGTTCATCCTTGGTCGGCCAGGCAGTGCCGTAAATGCGCTGAAGTTGAGGATTCTTCTCGCTCCCGCGCCAGTAGGCCGCGGCAACGCGCGTCAGTGAGAATCCGTTGCCAATCATTCGCGTGTTGGGCAGGTGAGGCCCGCGGCACAGGTCCTTCCACACCGTCTCCCCCGAGGCCGGGTCAACGTTGTCATAGATGGTGAGTTCGGCGCCACCCACCTCGACGTTCTCGTTGTCGCCAGCCTCGGTCGCCGCGGTGGAACCCTTGAGGCCAATCAGTTCGAGCTTGTAGGGCTCACCGGCAAGTTCCGCGCGGGCTTCATCCTCGGTCACAACGCGGCGCACAAAGCGCTGACCAGAGCGCACGATCCGCTCCATCGCCTTTTCCAACTGTTTCATTTGGTCGGGATCGAACGGCTCACTCACATCGAAGTCGTAGTAAAAGCCGTCAGTGATGGGCGGTCCAATTCCGAGCTTGGCTTGTGGGTTGATGCCCTGAACCGCCTGCGCCAGAACGTGAGCGGCCGAATGGCGCAAGATGCTCAGTCCGTCGGGCGAATCGATCGATACGGGCTCAACCGTGTCACCGACCGCTATTTGCGCCGCGAGATCGCGCAGCTCACCATTGACGCGCATGGCCACGATGCTGCGGTCTGAAAAGACGGCGAAGCCATCGCTCTCGGCAGAGGCAACGAGGGATGGGGCTTCGTTACTCACAGCTCTGCTCTCTCTTGACGGGGAAGGCTTCTAGCCTATCCGCCACAGGTGAGGCTCCTTGTGGTGGGCGATACCGGGATCGAACCGATGACCTCTTCCGTGTCAGGGAAGCGCGCTACCGCTGCGCCAATCGCCCATTTCATACAGGGCTCCGAAGAGTGACCCGCATGGAGGTGGATACCGGATTCGAACCGGTGTATACGGCTTTGCAGGCCGCTGCCTCGCCTCTCGGCCAATCCACCAAAAAGTGGCAAGTCACGACCGGCGAGCCGGTCGAACAACATACCCACTCGAGCGGATGACGAGATTCGAACTCGCGACCCTCACCTTGGCAAGGTGATGCGCTACCACTGCGCCACATCCGCATGCGTGATTTTCATCACACACCTGAACTTTAGTGTGCCCATGACGCGTAAGCAAAACTCGACACCCTGCGCACGCGAATCCGGTCGGGGGTGCGGCGAGCACCCCCGACCGGATTCGATAGTGTGGAGTCACGGGCGATTGGCGCAGTTGGTAGCGCGCTTCCTTCACACGGAAGAGGTCATCGGTTCGAGTCCGGTATCGCCCACTATGACGGACCTATGTCAGGATTGGCGACCTTCGATGGCGTAACCCTCTTCACCGTGCATCACACTGTCGATGCCGGCAAGCTCGTCTTCATTCTTGATCCGGAAGCCCATTGTCTTCTCAATAATCCAGCCGATGACCAGGCTCAGGACGAAGGAGAACGCCAGCACGACACCGGCGCCGAGTGCCTGCCTACCCAACTGTTCGAAGCTGCCGGAGAAGATCAGCCCCACGTCTGCCGCAAAGAAGCCGATGTAGAGCGTTCCGATGATTCCACCGAAGAGGTGGATTCCCACCACATCGAGTGAGTCGTCGAAGCCCCACTTGAACTTGAGCTCAATGGCCAAGGCGCAGAGCACACCGGCGATGAGGCCCAGCAGGAGGGCCCAGCCGGGTGTCAGAACGGCACACGCGGGGGTAATGGCCACAAGACCCGTGACAGCACCAGAGGCGGCGCCGACCGCAGTGGCCTTGCCGTCCTTAATGCGTTCGACAAGCAACCAGCCAATCACGGCCGCCGCGGGGGCGGCAATCGTGTTGATGAACGCGAGCGCGGCAATACCGTCGGCGGCCAACTCGGAACCGGCGTTGAAACCGAACCAGCCGAACCACAGCAGGCCGGCACCCAAGAGCACCAGAGGCACGTTGTGCGGCTTGCTCACGCCCTTGGCGAATCCGATGCGCTTTCCGAGAACAATGGCGAGTGCCAGGCCAGCAGCCCCGGCCGCGATGTGCACCGCGGTACCACCGGCAAAGTCAATGACACCCAGGTTGTAAACGATCCAGCCACCATCCACAATCTTGCCGTCGACAACCGTGAAGTTGAACACCCAGTTTGCGACCGGGAAGTAGACGATGGTCGCCCAGATTCCCGCAAAGACAAGCCACGCACCAAAGCGAGCACGGTCAGCGATGGCTCCCGAAATAAGGGCCACCGTGATGATGGCGAAGCCCCCCTGGAAGGCAGCAAACGCGAGTGGCGGATAGGTAGCGCCTTCGGGAACAGTGAGAAGGCCCTCGAGGCCAATGTTGGCCGTATCGATGCCGAACACACCGTCAATGCCAAAGAACGTCTCGGTTCCCCCGTTGGAGAATGCAATCGCGTAGCCGTAGAAGATCCACAGCACACCGATGAGTGCGAGTGAGCCAAAGCTCAGCATCATCATGCTGACCACACTCTTGGTCTTGACGAGCCCGCCGTAGAAAAACGCGAGCGCCGGCGTCATCAGTAAGACCAACGCAGCACTAATCATAATAAACGCGGTTTGTCCCTGATCCATGTCAACCTCATCCCGTATGTGTCAGACGACTAGGCAGGCGCCGTCCGATGTGATGAGTTGAGTGTGGCCGCTCGCTGTTTCCGAAAATCGTTGCGTACGTTTCGACAGAGTTACAAAGCGGGACGGCGTGTGTCGATCGTGTTACGCCCACAGCCACATGAGCCGAGTTGACT
>JBIIKT010000019.1:0-8525 GCA_044233055.1 Microbacteriaceae bacterium | reverse complement strand
TCCGTCGATAAGACGACCGATCATCGCATCCGAATCCGACTGTGCCACAAGCCAAATCCTACGAACGCAGGGCTACTTTTCGGGTGTGAAACACCGGGGCTCAGGCGAGTGCGGCAATTTCGCTCATTACCTGCCGGTTGGGCACGACGAGCCGTTGCCCCACAATGAGTCGGCTGGAAGCGCCCAGCCCGTTGGCTGACATGAGTGCACGGGGCTGCACACCGTGCGCTCGCGCTATTGCTTCGAGAGTGTCACCCGTCGCGACCCGGTAGCGCACAAGGGTGTCAATACGATCGTGCTCCGCGGTGCCGGATGTGGTGCGGGGGATATCGAGTCGTTGGCCGGCAAAAATGAGTGTGCGCCAGCTCAACCCGTTCGCCGCGAGGAGCTCGACAGAAGAGATTCCAAACGACGCCGCAATGTCGGCGACGGTATCACCCTCGCGCACTTCGTAGCTGCCGTTGCGGCTCGTGGTGCGCGGCGTGCTATCGCTCGCGCTATCAGCAGCGCGCGGAGATTGGGGCGAGCCCTTGTCTCCCAGTTGGGGGGTTTCGGGCGAGTCCGACTCGAGAGCTTCGGCATTGATGCCAAAAATCAGACTCGTGATCGTGGCCACAGCCGCCGGGATGGCTAGTATATTGCGCCGGCGCGCGCGGGTGGTGCGGGGCATGCGCGTCTCCTTCCGGCCGATTTACTTCAGGTGCAACATGAAGCTTTAAGTTCACGCGGTATGCATTTACCAAGACTTTAGACTCACCCGGTATGCATTTATGGAATATGCCGAGTCGGCGTGTCGAATCCAACCGTTGTCACCGCTCGACGAGACATGGCAGAGTGGAGGAGTGGTAGCAGCACCCGAATGGCTCACGGTTCCGGACCTCGTTGAACTTCTGAACTTGCCTCAGAGCCGGGTCCGTCGATTGATCGAGGATCGCCACCTCCTCGCGATTCGCCGTGACGGCATCCTCAGCGTGCCCGCCCTATTCATTCGAGACGGCGCACCACTTCCTGAACTGCGGGGCACGCTTTATCTGTTAGCCGACGCTGTGTTCTCGGATGAGGAGGCTGTGCAGTGGCTGATCGGTGTCGACGACAGTTTGGGCTGTTCGCCAATTGACGCACTCCGGGCTGGTCGAAAGACCGAGGTTCGGCGGATTGCCCAGGCCCTTGGCTAGGTCGGCAACCCGCCCACACCTGCCGAGAGAAAACTAGGCAGAGCGCGCGGTAACAATTTGGGCAATCTCGCCGAGAGCCGCTCGAACGTCATCGGCTACGGGCGCATCGTCAAGTGCTGCGTGTGCCTGGGCCAGGTGCTCGGAAATCATGCGCTCAACTGCTTCCTCAGCGCCAACGTTGCGAAGCATGAGTTGAATCTCGGCCACGCGGGCGGGTGAGAGATGGTCATCGCCGAGACCGGCGAGTGACGTTGTGGCCTCACCCAGGCGTGACTCAGCGATGGCAATGAGCGCGGTTCGCTTGCCTTCGCGGAGATCGTCGCCCACCGGCTTACCGGTCTGCGCTTCGTCCCCAAAGACCCCGAGCAGGTCGTCGCGCAGCTGGAAGGCAATACCCAGCGGGAGCCCAAATCGCGACAGCCCATCGAGAACTTCCTGATCGGCACCCCCGAGCGCCGCCCCGATTCTGAGGGGAGCCTCAATAGAATACTTCGCCGACTTGTAGGTGACCACGCGAATAGCTCTGTCGAGGGCGGTGTCTGCTTCGACAACTGGCCAAGCGACCTCCTCGACAATGTCGAGGTACTGACCCACGGTAACGTCCCGTCGCATGTTGTTGAACTCCGCGCGGGCACGGCGTCCCGCGGGGCCCTGTCCACCTATGCCGGCAGTGACCAGCTCGTCGCTAAAGGCCAACAGCAGGTCGCCAAAGAGTAGCGCCGACGACACTCCGAACCGGTCGGCGTCGCCCGCGTATCCGCTCCGCAGATGAAGCGCATCGAAAGCGCGGTGTGCCGAGGGTTTGCCCCGGCGGGTATCGGATCGATCCATGATGTCGTCGTGGACAAGTGCTGCGGCATGGAAGAACTCGAGCCCGGCGGCCACAGCGATGGCGTTCGTCTCGTCGGGGCCGCCGGGAGATGATGACGTCGCGCTCGCAAATCCCACCAGGGTGCAAATGGCGCGAAAGCGTTTTCCGCCCGTGAGGAATGCCCGGGTTTGCTCGATGAAAACTTCTGCCTCGTTGCCCATGTGCGACAGTGACTTCTCGGCATCCGTAATGAACGATGCAATTTTGTCGTTGGTGGCAAGCACCCATCTCTCGGCATTCAGCACTTTCCTACCCTACCGAGGGCGGGAGGGGTTACACTTGTGGTCTTAGCACAAAAGATGCCAATCGAGGGAGGTGCCCTGTGCCACTGTCCGAGCATGAACAGCGACTTCTTGATGAGATGGAACGCAATCTCTACGGAGGTAAAGCCGACGTCCATCCGGCACGACCGGGAGGCCGCCCGTCGTATCGTTCGCTAGTCCTCGGCATCATCGTCCTCCTTGTTGGAATCGTTGTCTTGATCGTGGGTGTCACGAGCCAGCTGATCGTTGTTGGCGTTATCGGGTTTGCCGTTATGTTCGCTGGCGCCGTGCTGGGAGCTAAACCGGGCAAGGCGGGAGAAGCCGGCTCGACGCGCGCTCAGGCAAAGGGCGGCACGCGACCTCGCTCGAGTTTCATGCAGCGCATGGAACAGCGATGGGACGGCAACCAGGAGGATCGCCTCTAGGGAACCCTCGAGACTCGAGTTCACGGTTCGCCGACCCGAGTATTAGCACCTTCGTGATGTTCATCACAGACCTCTAGGCACCAGGCCCGGCTCATGCCGGGCCTTTTTGTGCGGTCAGAGTCGGATTCTTGTCGTGCAGAGATCCCGTAGCTGCTCCTCGCTGCTGCATGGGTGAAATTTTCCTCCACCTTGTTTTTCTTATAAAATCAGGCAAAAGTGACCCACTAATCAGAAAAGTTGCACTTTGTCATAGAATTGTGGTTGATAGTGGAGTAAAGTGGAGATGTAGTCCTCGACAGGCCGTGTGATCAAGGAGGTGCGCACCATGTTTCTAGGAACCCACGCGCCCAAACTTGATGAGAAGGGACGGGTCATCCTGCCCGCCAAGTTCCGCGCCGAACTTGCCGCAGGCTTAGTTCTCACCCGAGGCCAAGAAAACTGTCTCTACGTTTTCAGCGAGGCCGAGTTTGGTGAACTGAACGACCGCATTCGTCAAGCACCCGTAACGAGCCGGGCCGCTCGCGATTTTCTGCGGGTGTTTCTCTCGGGTGCGAGCGATGAAACGCCTGACGCTCAGAACCGCATCACGATTCCTCAGGTACTTCGAGATTACGCAGGGCTTCGCCGCGACCTCACCGTGATCGGCGCGGGCAACCGCATCGAGATTTGGGACGCCGAAGCCTGGGCCGCGTATCTGGCCGACCACGAGGCGGCGTTCGCCAACACGTCGGAGGAGGTGATTCCCGGACTGTTCTAGCCACAGCGGCGGACTCCCAGCCATTGCTCCCTGAGGCACCTTCCCCGGTATCAGGTCGACATGGATGGGGATCCGTCCCGGTGGTGGGAACTCGGGTCAGCGATATGGACATTCGGGCAATCCACACTCCGGTCATGAAAGACCGAACTCTCGAGCTGCTGGCTCCGGCACTCGGCGTCGACGGCGCTGTGGTCATTGACGCCACTCTGGGTATGGGAGGGCACAGCGAAGCGATTCTCGAGACCTTCCCCACCGTTCGCCTCCTCGGACTTGACCGGGACGTCGAAGCGCTTGCGCTGGCTCGCGAGCGACTGGAACGCTTTGCGTCGAGAACACAGTTTTTTCACTGCGTGTATGACGAGATTGCGGTCTCGTGGCAGGCCACGGGATGGCCCGCTCCTCAAGGAATTCTGTTCGACCTGGGTGTCTCGTCGCTGCATCTGGACGACACAGAGCGCGGGTTTGCCTACGCCCAGGACGCCCCCCTTGATATGCGCATGAACACGAGTGACGAGACCACGGCTGCGGACATCCTCGCCGAATACGACGAAGCACACCTTCGTCGCATTTTCGAAACCTATGGCGAGGAAAAGCTGTCGGCGCGCTATGCGCGGGCAATTGTGGCAGAGCGTCGTGAGAGGCCCATCCTGCGGTCTGGTCACCTCGTGGCCATTCTGCAGTCGGCAACGCCGGCCGCCCTCAGTAACGCCGGCCACCCGGCAAAGCGGGTGTTCCAAGCATTGCGCATTGAGGTCAACGCTGAGCTCGAGGTTCTTGAACGCGCGATCCCCAGTGCCATCGACATCTTGGGTCTCAATGGTCGCATCGTCGTGATGTCCTACCAGTCGCTCGAAGACAAGATCGTCAAGGCCGCCCTGGCACGACGTTGTGAAACTCAGGCTCCCGCAGACCTGCCTGTTGTTCCCGAGCACTTGCTGCCACAGATGCGACTTGTCACACGCGGGGCTGAGCAGGCGGGCGACGCCGAACGAACTCAGAATCCTCGCTCCATTCCCGTGCGCTTGCGTGCGGCCGAACGCATTAGGGACGCAGCATGAGCATGGCCCGACCGATGGTAGGCGCACTCACGGCGCCCCGTCCGGGAACACCAACACCGACCCGGGCACTCCACGCGGTTTCTCCGAGTGTGGTGCGCAGGCGACGTCCCAAAATCTTCTTCGCGCTTGTCACGGTGTTCACCATCGTCATCATCATTGTTGCCCAGATTCTGCTCAGTGTCTCGCTGCAGAGCGGCGCCTACGAGATTGCCGGGCTTCAGCGCAGTGTCAAGGAACTTGGGCGCACGTACCAGTCGGCGACGCAGGATCTCAACCGAATGACGTCGCCCCAGAACGTCGCGCAAAGTGCCGAAATGCTCGGGATGGTGGGTCACAGCAATCCGGTCTATCTCAGACTCTCTGATTCTCTGATCACGGGTGCCGCCACTTCGGCGGGAGGAAGCACGCTTTTTGCGCAGGGAAATCTGGTCCCCAACGCCCTGCTCGCTGAGGTCATTGCGGAGCGCGAAGCGGCCGCTCGGACGGCGGCACAGGCAGCCGCGGCGCAGGCGAGCGCTGGGACAGCGGGAACCACTGTCGGCAATGGGGCGCCGGACAGCGCGCCAGCGCCACTTTCGCCCGTCCCCGCGGTACCTTCGCCTCAGGGATTGCCGAGCCCCGCAACCCGCTAGCCCTCAGGACTATCGTGAAAACAAGAATCAACCGCCGCCGTGTAGCGATGTCGTTCGTTGTGGTCGTGATCATTGCCGGATTTTTTGTCACGCGTTTGATTGACATCCAGATTCTGGGTGCAGCTGCGTTTAACGAGGCGTCGTATGGCAAAATGTCGATTCCCGAAACGATCTATGGAACCCGCGGCGATATCGTCGACAGCACAGGGACGGTGCTGGCGACCGAGCGCATGACATACGACGTCACCGTTTCGCCCAGAAATGCCAAGAATTTTTCACGAACCACAGAAAAAGGCGAGGTTGACATCACGCCACAGGTGGCGGCCAAGGAAATCGCGGCAATCACTGGGCAGTCTTCGGATGACATCATCAGCACCATTAATGATGCCTTGGCGGAAGACCCCAACTCAGACTTCGCCTATGTGGCCAAGGGCGTCGACGTGGACAAGTTCAAGCTGATCAAGGCGCTCGAAGTACCCTGGATTTATTTCGAACAAAACCCCGATCGGGCTTATCCCAACGGTGCTGTAGCCGGAAACATCCTCGGCTATGTGGGGTCGGACGGTACCCCCCTCGCCGGGTTGGAGCTGGGTTCCGACGAGTGCGTGGGAGGGGTCAACGGCTCGCAGACGTATGCCCGCGGGGCCGACGGCGTGCGAATTCCCGGCAGCACGGTGGTCACCGACGCGGCGAAGAACGGCTCAACGCTTCAGCTCACCATCGATGCCGATCTGCAGTGGTTTGCTCAACAGACACTCGCGTCCACGGCGAGCGCAGAGAACGCAAAGTGGGGCATGACGGTCGTCATGGAGGTCGAGACGGGGCGACTTCTTGCTGTGGCCGACTATCCCACCTTTGACCCCAACAATATTGACGCCTATGCCTCCGAAGATCGGGGTTCGCGGGCCTTCACCAGTCCCTTCGAGCCGGGATCAACGATGAAGACTTTGACGGCGGCATCCATCCTGGAGGCCGGGCTGGTAACTCCCGCGACGCCCATTTACTCGCCCCAGTTCATGGAATTCGATAACGGTGCCCGCTTCAGGGACCATGGTCCTCACCCTGCGAACTTGACGCTGCAGGGCGTGCTCGGCTTTTCGTCAAACACGGGAATCGCACAACTCGGAGCATTGCTAGACCCCGAAAGTCGTTACGACTCGCTGGTGAAGTTTGGTGTGGGGGAAGCAACCGCCGTGGACTTCCCGGGTGAGTCGGCTGGTCTTCTGCGGCCGTCGGACGAGTGGGACAACCAATCGTTCTACACGATGTTTTTCGGCCAGGGACTCACCCTCACATCAATCCAGATGGCCAACGCTTACGCAGCAATCGGAAACGACGGTGTTCGCCCTCCCGTCTCACTGGTCGACAGCTGCGTTGACGAGAATGGAAACACGACCACGCCATCGTTACCCGGGCCGGTGCAGGTTGTTTCGGAAGAGACCGCTCGCACGACGGTCGACATGCTCGAGAACGTTGTGACACACGGATGGCTGAAGAACTACCTGACGATTCCCGGTTACCGCATTGCGGCCAAGACCAGCACGGCAGAGCAGTCTGACGGCATGGGCGGCTATTCAGAAAAATTCATCGTTTCTCTCGCGGCCATGTTCCCTGCGGACGATCCAAAGTTTGTGGTGTTAACGTCCCTCGCGTCTCCCGATTCAAACAGCAGCGCTTCGATTGTCCCTGACGTCAATAACGTCATCAAGCAAATCATTAAGTCGCGGGAAATTCAGCCGTCGTCGGGCCAGCCCATCGACTATGCGGACTACTACTAGGCTCGAAACATTCGGTTGAAGGGAATGAGATGTCTGCCGACGGCGTGACACCAAGACCCAACCGAGTTTCTGCGAAGCCCGTGTCGAGGCTCGCCTCCGAATTGGGCTGGCGCGGATTCGCGCCAGATACTGTCCAGGCGTCGGGGGTCACCGGGTCGTCGGGCACCGTGCGTCAGGGCGACCTGTTCTTTGCCGTTCCGGGTGCTCGCCATCACGGTGCCGACTACGTCGCACAAGCGGCAGCCGCCGGTGCCGTGGCAATTGTGACGGATGCAGCGGGAGAGAGCCCCAGCCTGCTGACCGGCCTCCCGGTGCTCGTCTCGCCTGATCCGCGCAAAGATTTGGGGCTGGCGGCCGCTCTCATCTTCGATACCGACCAGGCGGCGATGACAACCTTCGGTGTCACGGGCACAAACGGCAAGACGACCGTTGCCTATTTACTTGACGCCCTTCTCAGACAGATGGGAGTAACGACAGGACTCAGTTCGACGTCGGAACGCATTATTGCCGGCAGGGTTTATCCCTCCGGGCTGACCACCCCCGAAGCCGATGAAATCCACGCACTGCTGGGTGTGATGGCTGAGGCGGGCGTTTCCCATGCCGTGCTGGAGGTTTCCGCGCACGCTCTCACCCGGCAACGTGTTTCGGGCGTGCACTTCGACGTTGTCGCGTTTACGAACTTTAGCCAGGATCACCTCGACGACTACGCAACAATGGAGGACTACTTTCTGGCCAAGGCTGAATTGTTTGACAGCGCACGAGCAACTCGGGGCGTCATTTGTGTCGATGACGTGTGGGGTCGACGGCTCGCGGAAGAAGCTCAGATTCCCGTTGTGACGGTGGCATCGGCCACGAGCGGTGAGACGCTCCCGGCGGACTGGCGCGTTGGGGTCACCGCGACCACCATGTCGTCGACATCTTTCGTCCTCGAGGCGCCCGACGGTGAGACGCTCGCGACCACGGTGCCACTCGTGGGAGATTTCTCGGCAACCAATGCCGCCATCGCCATCGTGATGCTTGTGGAAAACAGATTTTCGCTGAACGAGATCCGACAAGGCATCGGGCCAACGGCGACAATCGATGTTTTTGTGCCCGGCCGAGCCGAGATGCTTTCCGGCGCCACCGGACCAACGTTTTTCGTGGATTATGGCCACACGCCTGAGGCTTTCGCCCGCACGCTCAGTTCGTTGCGTGCCCTCACGCCGGGTCGACTCACCATGGTGTTTGGCGCCGACGGTGACCGAGACACCACCAAACGTGCCGACATGGGACGCATTGCGGCGACGGGTGCCGATGTCGTGGTCATTACGGATTTTCACCCACGAACCGAGGACCCCGCCGCAATCCGTGCCGCCCTGATGCGCGGTGCTGCTGATGCCGGATCGAGCGCACAGCTTCACGAAATTGCAGATCAGCGAGAAGCTGTGAGGTTTGCCCTCGTAGGCGCCCAGCCCGGCGACACAATTCTTTATGCTGGCCCAGGGCACGAGGACTACCAAGAGATCAACGGCACCAAGATTCCCTATGACGCGCGCGAGGATGTTCGCCAAGCGTTGCGCGAGGCCG
>JBIIKT010000018.1:0-8564 GCA_044233055.1 Microbacteriaceae bacterium | reverse complement strand
TACGTTCTGTGGGAAGCACATCTGACAGGCGATTGTTCCAAAGGGTACCCGCCGCACGCACTCGCGACGCCAGAAGCCAGGCATCGCTCAGGCGTTGCGCATCGCTCGCGGTCATGAGCTTCGATTCCACGCAGGCCGCCAGGGCCGCCAGTGTCGATGTTGTCCTCAGCGCGGGCACGTCGTGAGCAAACCGTAGCTGAAACAGCTGCACGGTCCATTCAACGTCGCTCAGCGATCCGCGCCCGAGTTTGAGATGCCGAGTCGGGTCGGCACCCTGCGGTAACCGTTCACTCTCCACGCGGGCTTTCATGCGTCGAATGTCCCTCACCGCCTCAGTCGAAACGACCGCGGGATACCGCACGGCATCGATGAGTGTCGTCATGTCGCGCACGAGATCACCATCTCCGGCCACCACGGTGGCACGCAACAGCGCCTGAGTTTCCCACGTCGCACCCCAGCGTTCGTAGTACTGAGCGTACGATTCGAGCGACCGAACGCGAACGCCCTGTTTACCTTCCGGGCGTAGGTCGGTATCAATCTCCAGAGCCAACTGTGGGTCTTCGGCGGCCGCCAGAAGACGCGACACAATCTCCTCCGCGCGCGCTTGCGCTTCCTGGCCCACACACGCCGCTGTGGCCCGATACACAAACATCACGTCGAGATCACTGCCAAACACGAGTTCGCCCCCGCCAAATCTGCCCATCGCGACAACGGCAAATTCGGGATTGACGGGTGCGTCGCGCAACGCCACCGCGACGAAACCGGCGAGAACAGCACTCGAGAGATCTGTCAGCCCTTTGCCCAGAACGGAGATGTCCCCCACGCCGACGATTCCCGCAATGGCCAACCTCAGGACTTCGCGACGCCGCATCGCGCGGATGGCCGAGACGGCAGATTCGTGAGTATCGTGACGGGCCACAAGCGCGTCAATCTCGACAGCCAGGGACGACGCATCGCGTGGCTCAAGGTCCTCGTCACTGTCCAGCCACGCCGTGGCCTCGGGCAGGCGCTCGAGGAGGTCCGAGACGTAGCGGGAACCGCTCAACACCTTCATCAGGCGTTCCGCTGCCGCCTGCGAGTCCCGAAGCATCTTGAGGTACCACGGCGACTCCCCCAGCGCGTCGCTCAACCGTCGAAACGCGAGGAGTCCAAAGTCGGGATCGGCGCCGGCGGCCAGCCACTGCAGCAGGATGGGCAGGATGGCGCGCTGAATTGTTGACCGGCGACCGAATCCCGACGTGAGCGCGGTGATGTGGGCCAGCGCTCCCTTGGCGTCCACGAAGCCGATGGCGGCCAAACGTGCCTGCGCCTGCTCCGTGGTGAGGTTCAGGCCCTCTTCGGGCAGAGCGGCCGCTGCGGACAGCAGCGGCCGATAGAACAGGCGTTCGTGAAGCGCGCGCACCGACACCTTGGTCGAACGCCACAACTCGGTCAAAGCCTCGGAGCTCATCTCTAATCCGCTGGCACGAGCCAGAACGCGCAGGTCTTCGTCGTCGCCGGGCATCAGGTGTGTGCGTCGAAGATAGCGGAGCTGCAAACGGTGTTCGAGCACGCGCAAGAGTCGGTAGCTCTCGGCAAAAGTCGCCGCCTCGGCACGCCCCACATATCCGGCGTCTGCGAGTGCCGTGAGGGATTCGATGGTTCCGCGAAGGCGCACACGCTCGTCGTTAAGGCCGTGAACCAGCTGGAGAAGCTGCACAGTGAATTCAACGTCACGAAGCCCACCGGGGCCGAGTTTGATCTGGTAGTCCACCTCATCTGCCGGAATATTCTCGGTGACGCGTTCGCGCATGCGCTGCACCTGGTCGACAAAACCATCACGACCGGCCGAGCTCCACACCTTCGGGGCAACGGCCTCTTCGTAACGCGCTCCAAGGTCACGGTCCCCGGCAATGGCGCGAGCTTTGAGAAGCGCCTGAAACTCCCAGTTCTTGGCCCACCGCTCGTAGTAGGCGAGGTGCGAGTCAAGCGTGCGCACGAGTGCCCCCGCCTTGCCCTCAGGGCGGAGGTTGGCGTCCACCTCCCAGAGGCCCGGTTCCTGTCCGGAATCATAGATTCCGCGCCCGGCGAGTTGGGCAAGCCTTGTCGCGTGAGTCAGCGCCTTCTCCGTCGTGAGCGCCTCTTCGTTTCGAGATTCGGCCACGTAGATCACATCCACATCGGACACGTAGTTCAACTCACTGGCTCCACACTTACCCATGCCAATCACGGCAAACGCGAGTTCGTTCAACTCCGCACGAGAGACACCCTCAGCAAGCAAGGTGGCACGAGCCACCGCAAGGCTCGCCTCAATGGCGGCTCCCGCGGCATCAGCCAGAGCGCGAGCCACCCGATCCAAGACCTTCGTGGCCATATCTGCCGAAAGGTCAAACGCGGCGATTTCGCACACGATCGTTCGGTACTCGACGCGTAGGGCATCACTGGCCTCGTCGCCCTGGATCCCGGCAATCCCGTCCTTGTCTGCCCCAACGCTCGCGAGCAGGCGTCGCGTCATTTCTTCGGCAGTATCCAGATCGGTCGACACCGCACGAAGGCGCTCCACGCGTTCCGAATGACGGATGAGGAATTCCGCGAGTCCGCGGGACACACCAATCACCCGCACCAGCGACTCAAGCCAAAGGACATCCGCGCCACACCGCTTGGCCAGATCTGGGTCCTTGCGGAGAATATCCTCCAGAGCAGCTGCCGCGGGGTCAGGTTCGGCGGCGACACCGAGTGTCGACAACACCACCGAGACGTCACACCCGAGAAGAGTGCTTAACCTCTCGACGGCCTCACGACCGGTGCGCAGGTCGGTAAAGCCGGCCTTCGCGAGGTCAGTAAGTGCCAGCGCTTCCGACACGCCTCGTCCTAGAGAATGTCGAGGTTGCGCTCGAGTTCGAAGGGCGTGACCTGCGAGCGGTACTCACGCCATTCACGACGCTTGTTCAGAAGCACGTAGTCAAAGACCTTTTCGCCCAGCGTCTCTGCCACCAGTTCGGAGTCCTCCATGAGCGAGATGGCGTGGTCGAGACTTGACGGGAGGGGCTTGTAGCCGAGCGAACGACGCTCAACGTCGGTGAGCTCCCACACATTGTCTTCTGCTTCGGGCGCGAGTTCGTAGCCCTCCTCAATACCCTTTAGGCCGGCCGCCAACATCACCGCAAAGGCGAGGTAGGGATTCGCTGCGGAGTCGATGGCTCGGTACTCCACGCGACAACTCTGCGACTTGCTCGGCTTGTACAGCGGAACGCGGATGAGTGCCGAGCGGTTGTTGTGACCCCACGTGACAAAGCTCGGGGCTTCGTCGCCGCCCCACAGCCGCTTGTAGCTGTTGACGTACTGGTTCGTGATAGCCGTAATCTCCGGAGCATGAGCCATCAGGCCCGCGATGAACGAACGTCCCGTCTTGGAGAGCTGATACTTGCCTCCGGCCTCATAGAACGCGTTGGTGTCGCCTTCGAACAGCGAGAGGTGCGTGTGCATGCCCGATCCGGGGTGATTGGCAAACGGCTTGGGCATAAACGTTGCGTAGTTGTCGAGCTCGAGAGCCACCTCTTTGATGACTGTGCGCATCGTCATAACGTTGTCGGCCGTCGTCAGTGCGTCTGCGTAGCGCAGGTCAATCTCGTTCTGACCGGGTCCGGCCTCGTGGTGACTGTACTCCACCGAAATTCCCAGGTCTTCGAGCATGCGCACGGCACGGCGACGGAAATCGTGTCCTTTCCCGCCCGGAACATTGTCGAAGTAGCCAGCCTGATCGATGGGGCGCGCTCCCCCGTTGCGCCAATCCGGATTGTTCAACAGGTAAAACTCAATCTCCGGGTGAGTGTAGAACGTGAAGCCCTTGTCTGCCGCCTTCGCCAGAGTGCGCTTGAGCACGTTGCGTGGGTCGGCTTGAGCGGGCTGACCATCGGGGGTCGTGATGTCGCAAAACATGCGCGCAGCGGGATCCACGTCGCCTCGCCACGGGAGAATCTGAAACGTCGAAGGGTCGGGATGTGCCAGAACGTCTGCTTCAAACGACCGCGTAAGCCCTTCAATGGCGGAACCATCAAAGCCCACACCCTCGGCAAAAGCGCCCTCGACCTCAGCGGGCGCTACAGCCACCGACTTCAACGTGCCGACGACGTCGGTAAACCACAGGCGCACAAACTTGACGCCTCGCTCCTCAATGGTGCGCAGAACGAAGTCTTGTTGCTTGTCCATCGACAAACCCTCTCTGTAGGTCACTACTAGGCTAATCGCTATGCCGTTACTTCGTGTCGCGCTGGGGCAGACGAATCCCCGTGTGGGCGACATGACCGCCAATGCGGCGGGAATCGTCGCCATGGCTCGTGATGCCCGCGACCAGGGAGCAGACCTCATTGCCTTCCCCGAGATGTCGTTAACGGGCTACCCGATCGAAGACCTCGCGCTCCGCCCGGAGTTCTTGACCCGGGCACATCACGCGCTCGAAGCGTTGGCTCTGACACTTGCCTCCGAAGGACTCGGTGACACGCCCGTTATCGTGGGCTTTCCGAGCGGTCCTTTGCACGACCGCGCTCGTCACGTTGAGCACGCCATTGCCCACAATTCCGCGGCCATCCTTGCCGACGGCCGCATCATCGGCATTTACAACAAGCACCATTTGCCCAACTACTCCGTCTTCGACGAGTACCGCATCTTCCGCTCCGCCGAGGGCGTCACGATTCTGCGCGTCAACAACTGTGATGTTGCCGTGGCCATTTGTGAGGACATCTGGCACGACCACGGCCCCGTCGAAGCCATCGCTGCCGAGAAACCCGGACTCGTCCTGGTGATCAACGGTTCGCCCTTTGAGCGCGACAAGGATGATGTGCGGGTGCCCCTCGTGGCTCGTCGTGCTGAACAAACTCACGCTCACGTGGCCTATGTCAATCTCGTTGGCGGACAAGACGACCTCGTTTTCGATGGGGACAGCTTTGTGACAGGCCCCGGTGGTCTGGTGATTGCGCGTGCACCCAAGTTCGCCGAGCACCTACTCGTCGTGGACCTAGACCTCCCCGACGCGCGCGTTCGGGCCGGACAACACGGTGAGAATGTCACGGTGATTGACGTGCCCGTGATCGAGCGCACGCATCCCCCACTGCCTCCCGTCAGTGCCCAAGAGACCATGACAGACGCCAGAGAGTCAGTCTGGAACGCACTCGTTTTGGGGCTTCGTGACTACGTCGAGAAGAACGGCTTCAACGGTGTCGTTCTCGGCCTTTCGGGTGGCATCGACTCCGCCGTGTGTGCCAGCCTGGCCGTCGATGCACTGGGGCCACAACGGGTTGTCGGCGTATCACTCCCCTCGCGATTTTCGTCCGACCACTCTCGAGACGACGCTGCTGACCTCGCCGCGCGACTGGGCGTGGAGTATCGGGTTGAACCCATCGCCGACGGCGTAGCAACCCTCGAAGATCAGCTGAAACTGGGCGGCGTCGCTGCAGAAAACCTGCAGGCGCGCATTCGTGGGGTCATTCTGATGGGGATCTCAAACTCGTCGGGACAACTCGTGCTGACCACAGGAAACAAGTCAGAGATTGCCGTGGGCTACTCCACGATCTACGGCGACTCGGTTGGCGGGTTTGCGCCCATCAAGGACGTGCCCAAGATGCTGGTGTGGGAACTCGCCCGGTGGCGCAACGACGAGGCACGCAAGCGTGGCGAGACGCCTCCCATCCCCGAGAACTCGATTTCCAAACCGCCCAGTGCCGAACTGCGCCCCGGACAGGTCGATCAAGATTCACTTCCCGACTACGAGATTCTCGACGCCATTTTGGCGATGTATGTCACCGACCGATCATCGCGCGACGACATTGTGGCGGCCGGGTTTGAGTCAAGCGAAGTCGACCGCATCATCGATCTCGTCGATCGAGCCGAGTGGAAGCGACGCCAGGGTGCCATCGGCCCCAAGATCTCGGAAATGTCATTTGGCCGAGACCGCCGCCTGCCCATCACCTATCGCCGCGACCGCACTGAGTAGCGCGACGTAGACTGAGCCCATGACCGCCACGGATGAAGAGGCCGCTCCCCGCAAACGGGTGCGGATTCGCCATTTTGCTCGCGCCAAGGCCGAAGGCATCAAGATTGTCGGCCTGACCAGCTACGACATGCTCACCGCACGAATTTTTGATGGCGCCGGTGTTGACTTTCTGCTCGTCGGCGATTCAGCGGGAAACAATGTGCTGGGCTTCGATTCCACGCTGCCCGTCACGGTCGACGAACTCATCCCTTTGACACGCGCGGTAGCAACGAGCGTCACTCGCGCCCTCGTGGTGGCCGACATGCCCTTCGGTTCCTATGAGGAGGGCCCCGAACAGGCGCTCGGCACGGCCATGCGGTTTATGAAAGAAACCCACGCACACGCCGTCAAGCTCGAGGGTGGTGTGAGATCAGCAGAACAGATTTCGCGCATTGTGGAGGCGGGCATCCCCGTCATGGCGCACGTGGGCTTTACGCCCCAGAGCGAGCACGGCCTGGGCGGTCACATGATTCAAGGGCGCGGCTCCGAAGCAGACCGGGTTGTCGCCGATGCCCTGGCCTGTCAGGAGGCGGGAGCGTTCGCTGTTGTGCTCGAGATGGTGCCGGCATCGCTCGCGGAACGCATCACGAAAACGCTGACCATCCCCACCATCAGTGTGGGGGCTGGGCCACACACCGACGGACAATTGCTCGTCTGGACCGACTGGGCAGGACTCACCACGGGACGAATCCCGCGTTTTGTCAAGCAGTATGCGCAGTTGGCCAAAACCCTGCACGACGCCGCGGTCGCGTTCCGCGCAGACGTTGAATCTGGCGCATACCCGGGGCCCGAGCACAGCTTCGAAGACTAGGTTCGATCGGCGCGATCTTCTTCGTCCCACTTCGCAGAGTTGGCGCGCAAGACCTCGAGGGCGTTCGCTGCCTCTTCGGCGGTGTCAAACGGCCCGGCGCGATCAAACGAAGGACTGAGGCGGCCGTATTCGACGATGCCTGTGGCCAGGTTGTACCAATACTTTTCTGCTGAGTCAGTGCCCATAGGCTTGAGTGTATGCCGAAGAATACTCAGGGTCTGCTCATTCCGGGCACGCTCGGCGCAATGCGGGCTGTTCCTCCCGCGATTTCTCGTCCCGAGTATGTGGGCAAAACGGCACCGGCGACCTACGCGGGCGACGATTCCTACGATGCCGAAACCATAGAGCGCATTCGCGTGGCCGGGAGCATCGCCGCGGGTGCCCTCGATGCCGTTGGTCGGGCTATTGCTCCGGGAATGACCACCGACGACATCGACGCCCTCGCCCACGACTACGTGGTTTCCCACGGCGCTTACCCGTCGACGCTGGGTTACCGGGGATATCCCAAATCCAGTTGCACCTCACTCAACGAAGTCATCTGCCATGGCATTCCGGACGACACGGTTCTGGAGGACGGTGACATCGTCAACGTGGACGTCACAGCGTTCCTCGACGGAGTGCACGGCGACACAAACCGAACGTTCTTGGTCGGCGAGCCGGTACGCGAGGTGCGCGACCTCGTGGAGCGCACGCACCAAGCGATGATGCGCGGCGTCAAGGCCGTAGCTCCGGGGCGACAGGTCAACATCATTGGGCGCGCCATCGAGTCCTACGCGAAACGCTTCGGTTACGGAGTCGTTCGTGACTACACCGGGCATGGCGTGGGAACGCACTTTCACTCAGGTCTGATCATTCCGCACTACGACTCCGCACCGCTCTACGACAGGGAGATCAAGGTGGGAATGGTTTTTACCATCGAGCCCATGCTGACCCTCGGCACCTACGAGTGGGACATCTGGGATGACGGCTGGACCGTTCTCACCAAGGATCGCTCCATCACTGCACAGTTTGAACACACCATAGTGGTGACGGAAACCGGAGCGGAGATTCTCACACTCTCGGAGTTTGGCATGTGAGCGAATCAGGTTCACAAATGGATGGGCCGACCGATACGCCGGGTTCTGTCTAGACCCGAAGGTCCGAGACGGTCATCTCTCTCGTCAATCGCGTTACCACGATCCTCTAGCGGCCTACCCGAGAACTAGACGAGCAGCCATAGCGTTCTCTGTTTGACCTTGCTCCGAACGAGGTTTACCTAGCCAGCTCGCTCACACGAACTGCTGGTGGTCTCTTACACCACCGTTTCACCCTTACCCCTACAAGGGGCGGTCTACTTTCTGTTGCACTTTCTCGCGGGTTACCCCGAGTGGACGTTATCCACCGTTCTGCTCTGCGGAGCCCGGACGTTCCTCGGCACCCGAAGGTGACGCGACCGTCTGGTCGACCCATTCACTTGTGAGTGCCAAGTTTAGGCGCGAAAAGATGCCTGGGCATCCATCGCACGATTTGCCACCGCATCCGCACGAGCGTTTTCTGCTCGCGGTATCCACTCGAAGGTCACGGGACGAGGCCCAATGAGCGCCCGTGCTTCACTGGCCAGCACGGCCATGTCGGGATGCTTAATCTTCCAGTTGCCACTCATCTGTTCGACGACAAGCTTTGAATCCATGCGCACGTGAACGTGAGCTTCGGTGCTGATTTCAAAAGCAACCTGCAGGCCGGCAATCATGCCCCGGTACTCCGCAA
>JBIIKT010000017.1:0-8587 GCA_044233055.1 Microbacteriaceae bacterium | reverse complement strand
TCCGGTGGGTACCTTGCCCGAACTTCTCTCGACAGGTGTTCCCGAGCCCGCTGAGGGAGCGCAGGCCGCCAGGGCCAGGGTGAGACCGGCGGAAATTGCCGTCACGACCACCGTGCGCCGACTGATATCCACAACCACACTTTACTTCTCCGTGACTCTGCACGTCCAAGATGTGCCTCTCCGGCGGAAATCCCGGGTTTTTCGGCCCCTTCCGCATAGGGTGGGCCTCGTGCGAAGCGGTGATTTTCGTGATGTCGACCCTTTTGTCGATTCCGTTGCGCACGACATTTCCGGATGGGAAAACGCGTCTGATCTCGAAGACTCGATCGCCCGCACCGCAGATCTGAGTGCCGTTGATCTCGCCGGGGCCATGAACGCTTCGGAACCGACGCGACAGGCATGGCGAGCCGAGATCGCTGAGCTGGGTGGCTCCTCGCCCCTGCTCTTCTTCTCGGACACACCCCGCACGCGCCTCGACCTCACCACGACGCACCCCGGTGGTCTCCCTAAGTTCTTGGCGGGAGAGCCCACGCGCTTGACGCACCTCTACCGCGAGGAGTTCACGCTGCGTAACGCGCGGTTAGCAGCGGCGGCCCTCGAGTCGCTGGCGTCATCGCTGCGCGTGATGCGCGGAATCGAAACGGTGTTTCTGGCGGTGGGCGTGGCGGCCTGGACGTTTGGCGGCACCACCTACTCGGCGCCCGTGATGTTGCGGCCCATGTCGCTTCGCCGCCTGGGGCAAGACTTCGAGTTGGTGTTGCGCGGTGGCCCTGTGGTGAACCCCCGACTCGTTCAGGCGCTCGAAGAACAGTTCCACATCTCGCTCGATACCCAAGCCCTCGTGGGTTTGGCTCAGGCCAACGACACCTTTGCGCCCCAACCGGTGATTGAGCGACTTAGCGGTCTCACCGGGCACGTTCCCGGTTTCTCGATTGAGAATCGTCTGGTCTGCTCGTCCTTTGGCGATGTGGCCACGCGCATGGGCGAAGACGCCCGCGAGTTGGCACACCCGGTGCTGGACGCGCTGGCTGGCAATGCCTCCGCGCGCGACCGCCTCGTGTCATCGCTGGTTACCCCGGACCCCGCGCCGCAGGACACCCGACCACCGTCGTCAGACACCCTCATTCTCGACGCCGACGCCGAGCAAGAAGAGGTCGTGGCCCACATTACCGCCGGCAACAGCATCGTTGTGAAAACTCTCCCGGGAACGGGCCGCACGCAAACCGTGGTGAACGCGCTCGGCGCGCTCGCGGCCGCCGGCAAGCGCGTGCTGGTGGTCACCCCGCGCCGCGCGAGCGCCGACGCCGTGCGCCAACGAATCGATCAGGCCGGCCTGGGCGGGCTGTGCGCCTCGCCCCGCACGCTCCGCAAAGACCTCATTGCCGGCATCCTCCGAAATGAGCGGGCGGCGCGTCCCGACGTGACCGAGGTGGACGATGCGCTGACACGTCTGCGCAAGGTGCTGCTCAACTACCGCGATGCACTGGGAAAACACGACGCCGTGTTGGGGGTCTCCGTTCTGGATGCTCTCGAGGAGTTGTCGCGCCTTTCTTTGTTGTCCGAACCGCCCGCCACCACAGCGCGCCTGCCGCGCCGCGCCGTCGAGGCCCTGGCGTTTGATCGGGCACCGGCCACCGCCATGCTCGTTGCCGCCGCCGAACTGGGGCAGTTCCGCTACGGCCCCGACGATTCGCCGTGGTACGGGGTCACCTTCGAGAACAACGCGGAGTCGCAGGCGAGCCACGAACTGGCCAAGCGCATCCACACCATCGACCTGCCACGCTTGCTCGAGCGGGCCCACGAGGTTGTGGGCCAAACGCGCATGCGTTCGTTTGAGAACCTCATTGAACTGGGCCTGTACATTCGTCTCCTCATCGACATTCGCGACACCCTCGACACGTTTGTGCCCAACGTTTTCGATCGTCCGCTCGACGACGTGATTGCGGCCACCGCCAGCCGCCGCGGTCACGACATGCCACCGGCGGCACGCAAGAACCTGCGCAAACTCGCCAACGAGTTCGTTCGACCCGGGGCCAGCGTTTCCGACATGCACACGTCACTCGTGCGCATCCAAGAGCAGCGCGTACTGTGGCAGCGCTACACCGTCGCCGGCGCCCTGCCCGAAGTGCCGGTGGGCGTGAGCGACCTCAGCGCCGCGTATCAGCGCGTGATGGATGACATGGCGGTGCTCGATGCGCCGCTCCAGGCTGCAGGTGCCTCAGCGCCGCTCAACACACTGCCGATTGCGGAACTCACCAATAAGGTCAGCGGGCTCGCCGCCGACTCCGAGGTGCTGGCGAATCTGCAGGAGCGCATGACACTCATCGATCGCCTGCGTGAGCTCAACCTCGAGACTCTGCTCGAAGATCTGTCGATGCGGCACGTTCCCACCGAGCGGGTGGCCGAAGAGTTTGAACTGGCGTGGTGGCAGTCGGTGCTCGAGAGCATGCTCGACGGCGAACAGGCGCTTCTCGGAGCGAACACGGGAATCCTCGATCGCCTCGAGTCGGATTTCCGCATGGTCGACGAGGCTCACGCGGGCGCCAATAGTGCCCTGCTCGCCGCCAAGCTCGCCGAACTCTGGAAGATCGGGCTTGTTGATTTTCCCGAGGAGTCCGACCGCCTGCGGCACGCACTCAAGTCGGGACACATCTCGGTGGGTGAACTGTTTGCCATTGCTCCGCGCTTGGCGCGCGCGATCTCACCCGTGTGGGTGGTGTCGCCCTATGAGGCCCACGTGCTGCCGGTCAACGATTTCGACGTGACCATGATTCTCGACGCGGGTGCCACGACGGTGGCCGAAAACGTCTGCGCCATAAAGCGCGGCAAACAGATTGTGGCGTTCGGCGACCCGATTGTGGAAACGCCCGGACGATTCAGCACCAACATGGCCGACCATGATTCGGGTGATGTCGGCGAGAGCCTCGACGAACTGCACGGCGCGTCTGCACTGGCTCAGATCTCAGAAATCGTTCCGGTGTTCTCGCTCACGCGCTCTTACCGCACGAGCGGCAGCGACCTCACGAGCATCATCAACCGTCGGTTCTACGCGGGCCGCATCAACTACCTCCCGTGGGCCGGATCGTTCGTGGGCAGCCGGAGCGTGCGACTGCACGTTGTGGCAGACGGCATGGGAGCGCCCGACCCCAACTCGGGAACCATTGAGGCGACGCACGCCGAGGTGACCCGTGTCACCGAAATGGTGCTCGAGCACGCCTCCACGCGCTCACGCGAATCGCTCATGGTGGTGAGCCCGAGTCGCAAGACCGCCGCGATGATTCAGGCCAGTGTGACCTCGGCAATCGCGCGCCGCGATGAGCTCGTCAACTTCCTTCTGGCCGATAACGCCGAACCATTCACCGTTCGCACGCTGGCCGAATCAGCCGGCCTCACGCGCGACCGCGTGATTTTTGCGGCCGGCTATGGACTGACCCCGCACGGGCGCCTGCTCAACGACTTTGGCCCGCTGTCGCGGCCGGGTGGTGAACGGCTCCTTGCGGTGGGTCTCACCCGAGCGCGACGCAACCTCGATCTGGTTTCCTGCTTTGGTCCTGAGCACCTCGAATCGGCAACCCTCGAAAACGGTGCCCGGCTCCTCGCCGACATTGTGCGCGAAGTGAATGCCCCCGTTCGCGAACAGGGATCCGAATCGTCGACCGAGCCCATGCTTCGTGATCTGGCCGAGCGCCTGCGCCAGCGCGGGCTTGCCGTTGAGTTGAGCTACGGCGGCGATATTTCGTTGGTGGCCTCACACGGTCGCATCGCCGTGGCCGTTGAAACAGACGCGGTGTTGACCCGTGGCACACTCCGCGAATCGCTTCGATTGCGCCCGGCCGCTCTTCGTCGGCTCGGTTGGCACTACGTGCGTGTGCACACGTTTGAACTCTTTGCTGATCCCGAAGCGGTGGCAGCGCGCATTGCCGGAATCGCAGGACTTTCCAACGCCGTCACGAGGGAAGTCGAGACGCTCGATGCTGCATCGCAGGTTGAGCTTGTCGAAACCCCCGCGCCACTGAGTGCCACCGAAGCGATTGATGCGGCCATTGACTCGGTGACGCCGATAGACGCGGCTCCCAGCTACGTTGCACGTTTTGCCGACGAAGTACCTGTGGGCGCACCGGTTGCGAATCACCCCGCCGGCCACAGTGAAGACGACGTTCTGACCGCGCCGCTCGATATTCCCTCGGTCGTTGACGCCGCTCCCGAACGGGAGATTTCTGCACAAGATGCGCCGCCACCGCGAGCGTCTTCCGACATTCCCCGCGCGGATGCCCTCGACGACGAATAGGTCCGGTGAGAGCAGCGGCGCCCGGCGTCCGCATCGCCGTGTGAGTGTGCCGGGCAAGGGCAACGCCGAACCGAACGCCATCCGCGAGCCCGACCCCGAGGCCCTCAACGACGGAGCGGACGACAACGACGATCGCCTTCGGCGCGACAAACCGCCGCACTGGGGCTAGTGTCAGCTACCCGCGATGCGCTGCCACCCGCTTGGCGTGACGACACCCGACACGGGAACATCGTGTGCTTCGCGCGGGAGGTCGCTCACCACGTCGTCGTCGAAAACCAGCGCGAAGACAGGAGTGCCGGCGGGGAGGCCGGCAAGAAACCGGTCGTAGTACCCACCACCCCAGCCCAGGCGCGTGCCGGTGCCATCCACGGCGGCGGCCGGGCAGATTACCGCGTCAACGGTTATCGACGGTGAGGTGTCGGCCTCTCCCACGTCCGGCTCGGGAATGCCACCCAAACCAGAGCGCTCCGGAGTGTTGGCGTCCACGAGCGTCCACGCCATGCTGCCCCCCGGCTGGCTTACCGGCGCGTAGAAACGAATCCCACGCGCCGAGAGCACGCGGATGGCTTCCCGGGTTTGTGGTTCCTGAGGGGTCGAGAGAAAGATCGCCACAGACGTGGCCTCGAGGTCGGCAACGAGGCTGCTCAGCGCTTCGGTAATCCCCGGTGTCAGCTCATGGCGTTGCGCCCTCGTGTGGGCACCTCGGCGCGCCCGCGCTTCGGCCCGCAGCCAATTTTTGAGTTCGTGTACCGTCACGGTCTCATCCTAGAAACATTCACGTCGGTAGAATCGGCTCGTGCCCACACCTCACACGTTCAAAGCCGTCATTCCCGTGGCCGGCTTGGGGACCCGTTTCTTGCCCGCGACCAAGGCTCTGCCCAAGGAGATGCTCCCGGTGGTCGACAAGCCGGTGATTCAGTACGTGGTTGAAGAGGCCGTGAATGCGGGGCTCACCGACGTGCTCATGATTACGGGACGCAACAAGAATGCGCTGGAGAATCACTTCGATCGCAATTTTGAGCTCGAGGTCAAGCTCGAAGAAAAGGGCGACGAGATGCGCCTCGAGCGCGTGACGCGTTCCACCGACCTTGCCGACATACACTACGTGCGACAGGGTGACCCCAAAGGGCTAGGCCACGCCGTGCTTAAGGCCCGCGCGCACGTGGGCCAACAACCGTTTGCCCTTCTCCTCGGTGATGACATCATCGATGCCGCCGAAGATCTGCTGATCCGCATGCTCGCCCTCAACGCCTCCACGGGAGCCTGCGTTGTGGCACTCATGGAGGTTCCCGACGACGAACTGGGTGCTTACGGTGTTGCCGCCGTAGCGCCCACGGATTCGGTTGATGTGGTGCGCGTGACCGAGCTCGTTGAGAAGCCGGCAGCCGGAGAAGCGCCGTCCAACCTCGCCATTGTGGGCCGCTACGTTCTCACTCCCGAAGTTTTTGATGTCCTCGAGCACCAAGCTCCGGGCCGCGGCGGTGAGATTCAGCTCACCGATGCCCTACAGACTTTGGCCGCACGAACCGATGGGCCGGGGGTCCTGGGAATCGTGTATCGCGGATCACGCCACGACACGGGTGATCGGCTCGCTTACCTCAAAGCAGTTGTCGAAATGGCGTTGGAGCGCGGCGACCTGGGCCCCGCGTTTGGTGCCTGGCTCGATGACTTTGTCGATGCCCGACGCGGGCGCGGCTAGGTTCCATGCTCGGGGCTAACCTCCGCGGACTCGTGTTGCACGACGGCGACGTCACGCTGCGGCCCCTGCGCGTGCGCGACGCGGCCGCACTCGATCGTGAGCTCATGCTCAACCGTGCCTGGCTTCGCCCGTGGGAAGCCACAAACCCCGACGGCTTCGTGAGTTTCAATACCAGGGCGAACATCCGGGCCCTCATCGCTTATGCCCGCACGGGCGCCGGCATCGCGTTCGCCATCGAGGTTGCGGGCGAGCTGGTGGGGCAACTCAACGTGTCCGCCATCACGCACGGGTCACTGTCCTCAGCTCAGATGGGCTACTGGGTGGCCCAGCGCGTCGCCGGCCAGGGCGTGACGCCCACCGCGGTCGCTTTGGCCACCGACTACTGTTTTGCGAGCTTGCGGGTGCACCGCATGGAGATTTGCATTCGCCCGGAGAACGCCGCCTCGCTGCGGGTCGTGGAGAAGCTTGGTTTTCGCCACGAAGGCTTTCGCGAGCGTTACATCCACATCAACGGCGCCTGGCGTGATCACGTGTGCTACGCCGTGACGGTGGAAGAAGTGCCGCAGGGCGTGCTGGCCCGGTGGCGGGCGAGCGGTTCAGACACGCCTTAACCTCTTCCCTGAATTGCGCTCGACGTCTCTTACCGTTGAAGACATGAACAGTGAACTTCTCAGCGGGGGCCTGGTCTTCGCTGTCGGTGCTGTTTTGTGGGTGGCGTATCTCATTCCGAGTTGGGTGCGCCGGCGCCACTTCGCCGAGACCGAGGCCAACACGGTCCGCATGCAGCACACGGTGGCGGCCATGACGGTCGCGGGGCTCGACACTACCCACCTGCGTCAAGCCGAGGCCACTGCGCGAGCGGTGCACGAGCAGAAAAAGGCACTTCGTCATGCTGAGCGTGAAAACAAGAGGCTCGCTCGCTCGGCCGCCCACGATGCTCTCACTGCGGAACAGCGTGCACTGTTGGCCAGGCATCGTCGTCGGCGTGCGCGTCAGGTGGCCCTGATTTTTCTTCTCGGCTCCCTCGCCACTTTGGCTGTGGGCATCGCCTACATCGCGTATGTGGGAGACATTCTGATTGCGGCACTGGGCGGCGTGGGAACCCTCGTCACGCTCGCCGTGATGTCGTCACTGTCCGGGCCGGTAAACGTCACTGTCGCACGACGGACTGTCGCCCCGGCAAGCGTTTTCGATCAGGGGGCGCGACCGGCTGCCCCGGTCAAGTCGTGGACACCGCAGCCCGTACCTCGTTCTCTCCAACAGTCGCCGGGCTCTGTTGCGGCCGGTGTGGTCGCGCAGCAACAGGCGGCTGAAGCCCGCCGCAGGGCGATTGCCGAGCAGGCGTATCTCGCCAAGATTGCTGCTCCCCAGCGCACGGCGCCCGTGGCGGCACCACCGCGCCCGGTCGAGCAACCCGCGCAGGCACCGAGCCGATTTGCGGGTCTGGGCATTGTCACTGATACCGACACGGGTTCGTTCGACCTCGATTCGGCGCTCAAGCGCCGACGCGTGGGCTGATGACGCACACGACCGCGCCTCAGTAGCCTGAGAGAGTGAAGGCGCAGTGGACGACGGGGCTCGCTCTCGTTGGCGTTGCGCTGGTGTGGGGCGTGGCCTTTGTGGTGATGAAGCCCGCGCTCGAAGAGCAACCGCTGTGGGATTTCATCGCCACGCGCTTTAGCGTGGCCGTAGCGGTGATGCTTCTTTTTCGGCCACAAGTTGTGCGCGAGATTTCGTCACGGATTGCGGTGCGCGGCACGTACCTGGGCATCATTCTCGCCGCTGCGTTCTTGACTCAGACCATCGGGCTGAGCTTCAACACGGCGGCCACAACGGGATTCGTCACCGGCCTCTACGTGGTCGTGGTTCCGCTGCTTAGTTGGCTCATGTTCCGTGTGCCGATTGCCGGCCGCGTGTGGGCGGGCGTTGCCTTGGCCTTTGGCGGGTTGTCACTCATCTCGATCAACAACTTTGGGTTCAACCTCACCCAGCTGTGGACGCTCGTAGGCGCCATCCTGTTTGCCCTGCACTACGTGGTCTTGGCTCGGTGGAGTCCCGGACTCTCAAGCTATGCACTGACCCTGGTTCAACTGAGCGTCGCAACGGCGGTGGCTTGGGTGGGCGCCCTTGTCGATGGATATCAGCCCCCGGCAGGCTTGTCCACCTGGTTGGCGATCGCCTACACGGGAATTTTTGCCACCGCGCTGGCCTACTTCGTGCAGACCTGGGCCGAGGCCCGCATGGATGCCTCACGCGTTGCGGTGATCCTCACGCTGGAGGTGGTCTTCGCGGCCATTGTGGCGGTTGCGGTGGGTCAGGAAGTCTTGGCGCTCAAGACGGTATTCGGCGGTTCGCTCATTGTGCTGGCCATGTTCGTTGTGGAGTGGCCCACCCGAAGACCCAAAGTGCCGCGCGACATATAATTCTCATAGCTCGGGCCTATGGCGCAGGTGGTAGCGCGTCTCGTTCGCAATGAGAAGGTCGGGAGTTCGAGTCTCCCTAGGTCCACCCCGAAGGCAACTACCCGAAGAGCTCGCCGAGCCAGTTCTCTTTGCGCTTTGGTGGGCTGCTGCTTCGCGGTGCGTCGCGGTAGTTGCGCG
>JBIIKT010000016.1:0-8606 GCA_044233055.1 Microbacteriaceae bacterium | reverse complement strand
GGTGTCGCCGTCGGCAATATCAAAGTGCGTGTGGTTGTCGTAGACGGCAAAAGGCAGGGCCTCGGGCGCCGGCGGGAACTCGAGATCGCGTTTGGTGCCGGCGCCGTCTTCTGCGCGGCGACGCTGCGATGGATCGGGCTGCTGCGGTTCGTGCGGTTGATGCTGAGCGGTCACGCGCGACTACTCAGCCGACTCAATGCGCGGGAACAGCGGCTCGAGCGCGCCGACCGTCGTGCCGGCGGACAGCTGACCCCAGGCTCCGGCACTGCGCAGCGGTTGCTCGGCAAGTGCGCCGAGTGCGGCCTCAGCACCGAGCGCGGCCCACAGCTTGTGCGTGGCCTCGGGCATCACGGGCGACAAGAGCACGGCCAAGGCTCGCAGGCCCTCGGCGCACGTGTAGAGAACGGTGGCCAAGCGCCCCGCCTGTGCCGGGTCCTTTGCCAAGGCCCACGGCTCCTGCTCGGTGATGTACCCGTTGAGCGCATCCACAATCGTCCACACACTGCCCACGGCCTCGTGCACGGCAATCCGAGAGATGGCATCGTCGGCCTGGCTCACTGCCGCGGCAACCACGTCGTGAATGGCAGCATCGGCTGGAGTCACCTCCGCTTCGGCGGGCACGGCAGAGTCGAAGTAGCGGGCAATCATGGCCAGCGAGCGCGAGGCGAGGTTGCCAAAGCCGTTGGCCAGCTCGGATTCGTAGCGGGCCGAGAGATCTTCCCAGCTGAACGAGCCGTCTTGACCAAACGTGATGGCACTCGAGAAGTAGTAGCGGAAGGCATCAGAGCCGAACGTGTCGGTGATCTCGTTTGGCGCGATACCGGTGAGTTTGGACTTCGACATCTTTTCGCCGCCCACCAACAACCAGCCGTGACCAAAGACTCCCGCGGGAACCGGCAGCCCGGCCGCCATCAACATGGCCGGCCAAATCACGGCGTGAAAACGCAGGATGTCTTTACCCACGATGTGGAGTGCGGGCCAGCGGCGATCAAAGTTCGCTTGGTCTTCGCCGTAGCCAATGGCCGTGATGTAGTTGAGCAGCGCATCGAACCAGACATACACAACGTGGCTCTCGTCCCACGGAAGCTTGATGCCCCAGTCGAACGTGGAGCGTGAAATCGAGAGGTCGTCGAGACCCTGGCTCACGAAGGCCACCACCTCGTTGCGGGCAGATTCGGGCTGAATGAATTCGGGGTTCGCCTCGTAGAGGTCGAGCAGGGGCTGCGTAAAGTCACTCATGCGGAAGAAGTAGTTCTTCTCGTGCAGAATCTCCACGGGCTTCGAGTGGATGGCGCAGACCTGTTGACCCGCCTGGTCACCCGTTCCCGCAATCAGATCGGCGGCTTGCTTGTATTCCTCGCAGCCCACGCAGTAGGCGCCCTCGTACTCGCCGGTATAGATGTATCCCTTGTCATAGAGCGTGGTGAGAAACTTCTGGACGTTGTTTTCGTGCCGCGGCTCGGTGGTACGAATGAAGTCGTCATTGGCAATGTTGATGGTGCTCAACAGTGGCTTCCACGCCGACTCCACCAAGCGGTCGGCCCACTCCTGCGGCGTCGCGCCGTTGGCTGTGGCCGTGCGCAAAATCTTCTGACCGTGTTCGTCGGTTCCCGTGAGCAACCAGGTGTCATCGCCCGACTGGCGGTGCCAGCGCGCGAGAACGTCCGCCGCAACCTCCGTGTAAGCGTGTCCAATGTGTGGCACGTCGTTGACATAGAAGATGGGCGTGGTCACATAGAAACGCGAGCCCTCAGCCATGTTGTCCATTCTAATTTGCCGGGTTGATGAGCGGACACCGGATGGCCGGAGGGGATTCGGCCGCGAGATTCACGAGGGTGCGTGGCTACCGACGAGCAAGTGCGCCCTGATACAGCTCGCGCGAGGAATGTCCGGTGGCATCGGCCACCTGTACGCACGCCTCTTTGAGGCGCAGCCCCGACGCCGTGAGCTCGGCGACCTGGTCCAGCGCGGCGTCGAGTGAGATGTTTGCCGGTGCAGCACCCGCGACCACGATCACGATTTCGCCCCGAACACCCTCGGCTGCCCAGTCGGCGAGCGCACCCAGCGAGCCGCGACGAATCTCCTCGTGCATCTTGGTGAGCTCGCGACACACGGCCGCTAACCGATCGGCGCCCAGCACATCACGTGCATCGGCGAGCGCCTCGGCAATGCGATGCGGAGACTCAAAGAAAATCAGTGTGCGTGTCTCTCGGGCAACCTCGGCAAAGAGGGCACGACGTTCGGCCCCCTTGCGCGGGAGAAACCCGTCAAATGCGAATCGGTCCGTTGCCAGCCCCGACAGCGCGAGTGCCATGAGCACCGCGCTGGGTCCGGGCAGGCACGTTACCTGCACGCCGGCCGCGATTGCGGCGGTGACCACGCGGTAGCCGGGATCGCTCACCGCGGGCATGCCCGCATCGGTGAGCACAAGCACATCCGTGTCGTGTGCCCGCTCCACCACGCGGGCCGACTCGCCGCGCTCGTTGTGCTCGTGCAGGGCAATCAGGGTGGGCCGGTGGGTGATGCCGAGAGCCGAGAGGAGGTGGGCGGTGGTGCGGGTATCTTCACAGGCAATCACCTCGACTGTCTCCAACGCTTCGCGCAGTCGGGTGCTCACATCGCCCAGATTGCCGATCGGCGTGGCTCCCAGAATCAACACGGTCTCAGTCTGCCAGTCGGCTTGCTCACACACGGCGCATTCAGTGTTCGCCTCGATAGGATTTCGAGGGTGACTGCTCATGGGGCCCTCGAGGCCGCGGCCGACCGCACCGGATCGCGCCTCGACGAATGGTGGATCCGCACCCTGAGTACACCGGGGCGCCAACGCCTCTGGTTCTGGGGTGGCCCGCTGCTCGTTCTACTGCTCGCGGCCGTGTTGCGCTTCTGGAACATCGCCAACCCGCACACACTTGTTTTCGACGAGACGTTCTACGTCAAGGATGCCTGGTCGTTGTTCAACCGCGGCTACGAAACGACATGGCCCGAAGGAGCCGACGAGTCCTTCGCCCGTGGCGACACGAACATCTTTAACACCACCGCTTCCTACGTGGTGCACCCGCCCTTCGGCAAGTGGCTCATCGGGTGGGGCATGGCGCTTGTCGGCCCCGCCAGCTCGCTCGGCTGGCGCTTTACCGTAGCGATCGCCGGTCTCGTTATCGTCTGGCTAGTCATGCTCATTGCCCGCCGTCTCACCGGCTCCACACTGATTGCCGTGCTCACCGGTGGCCTGATTGCCATCGACGGTCTGGCCATCCAACTCTCGCGGGTCACCCTGCTCGACGGCATCCTGGCGGCACTCACCCTCACCGGCGTGTACCTCGTGCTCCTCGATCGTCTGTCAGCCGGGCAACGGCTGGCGCGACTGCTCCAGAGACGGAACACGGCGGGTACCCGGCCGGCGTGGGGGCCGGTGATGTGGTGGCGCCCCTGGCTGATTCTCGCGGGGCTCACGTTTGGCGTGAGCGCCGGCGTTAAGTGGTCGGGGCTCTATTTCCTCGCCGCGTTCTGCATCTACGTCGTGGTGATGGACGCACTGGATCGCCGGCGTGCCGGCATCACATTTTGGGCATCCTCAGCACTCCTGCGCACGGCGCCCGTTACCTTCCTGCAAACCGTGCCCCTCGCGTTTGCGGCGTACCTCAGCACGTGGCTGGGGTGGATCCTGAACAGCGGTAGCTACGGGCGCGCGTGGATGGACGAGCATCCCGACGACAGGTGGGCGGGCCTGTTTTCGTGGGTTCCCACGTGGTTCCAGTCCCTGGCGCGCTTCCACCAGGAGATTTACAACTTTCACGTGGGCATGTCGACCCCGCATCCCTACCAGGCCAACCCGCTGACCTGGCTCTTCATGATTCGACCCACGAGCATGTACTACGAGGGTTCTGTCGCCGGAGAAAACGGCTGCGGCTGGGAGAGCTGCTCAGCGGCCATCTCGGGCCTACCCAATCCGCTGATCTGGTGGGCGGGCACAGCGGCCGTGTTTTATCTCGTCTACTACGTGATTCGATTCCGAAAGTGGCAGCCCGCGTTCATCCTCATGGGCATGCTGGCGGGATACGCCCCGTGGTTGCTCTACCTCAACCGCACCGTGTTCCAGTTCTACGGCATCGTCTACGAGCCGTTCATGATTCTCAGTCTGGGCTACGTGATGTGGCTGATACTGGGCAAGCGCAGCGCACCCGACTACCGACGCATAACCGGAATTCGCGTCATCGCTGTTTTCGGAATTGCGGCCATTCTGCTCAGCATCTTCTTCTATCCCATCTGGACCGGCATGCAGATTCCGCTCACCTACTGGCAAATGCACATGTGGCTGCCCAGTTGGGTCTAGTCGTCGGTCTCCGGAGCAGGCCGGCCCCTGGCCCTGGCCCTGGCCGTCGCTCACTGTTACCGCACATGACGGCCCACATTCACCGCCCTCAGTTGCGCCCATAGAATTGTCGGCATGGCAGATCGCGAATACGGCTTCAAAACTCGCTCGATTCACGCGGGCAATATTCCCGACGGCGTGCACGGCGCCCGAGCCCTGCCCATCTACCAATCGACGTCCTTTGTTTTTGACGACACCGACGACGCCGCGGCCCGATTTGCCCTTCAGAAGTACGGCAACATCTACTCGCGTCTCGGAAACCCCACTGTGGCCTCGTTCGAAGAGCGTGTAGCCAGCCTCGAGGGTGGCATTGGTGCTGTCGCCACGGCCAGCGGCATGTCGGCGCAGTACATCACCTTCGCGTCAATCCTGGGCCACGGTGACCACATCGTTTCCGCGGCGAGCCTCTACGGCGGCACCGTCACACAGCTCGACGTGACGCTTCGTCGTTTCGGCGTGGAGACAACCTTCGTCAACTCGTCCGACCCCAAAGATTTCGACGCGGCCATCACCGACAAAACGAAGGCCGTCTTTGCCGAGACGGTGTCGAACCCGTCCGGTGACATTGCCGACCTTGAAGGCCTCGCCGATGTGGCTCACGCACACCACATCCCGCTCATCATCGATTCAACCGTCGCCACGCCCTACCTGTGTCGCCCCATCGAGTGGGGCGCCGACGTGGTGACACACTCGGCCACCAAGTTCCTCGGCGGCCACGGCACCACGCTCGGCGGCGTTGTGGTGGAATCGGGCAGGTTCCACTGGCACTCCGAGAAGTTTCCGCTCTTCGATGAGCCCGTTCCCAGCTACGGCGGTCTCAGCTGGGCGGGAAACTTCGGCGAGTATGCGTTCCTCACCCGGCTGCGCGCCGAACAGCTGCGCGACATGGGCCCCACCCTCGCGCCGCACTCGGCCTTCCTTCTGGCTCAGGGCGTCGAAACACTGCCGTATCGGATGCAGGCACACGTCGACAATGCCCGCGCCGTTGCCGAATGGCTGGCAGGCGACAAACGCGTCACTGCCGTCAATTGGGCGGGGCTCCCTAATCACCCGCACTTCGACCGCGCGACAAAGTACATGCCACTTGGCCCGGGTTCGGTCTTCAGCTTTGAGGTGGCAGGCGGACGTGAGGTGGCTCAGCGCATGATCGAATCGGTCAACCTTGCCAGTCACGTCGTGAACATCGGTGACGCCAAGACGCTCATCGTGCACCCCGCGTCCACCACACACGCGCAGCTCACCACCGAACAGCTCATTGCCGCCGGTGTACTTCCCGGTGTCATTCGACTGAGCGTGGGCATCGAAGACGCCGACGACATCATCTACGACCTCGACCAGGCGCTCACCGAGGCACTGAAAGGTTAATCATGGCTACCGATACCGTCACCACGCAGTTGCAGAACGGCTTGAGCTGCGAGCTCCCCGCCAACTCGCCGCTGGCGAAGCTGCTGAAATCGCAACGCACGTGGGTGGGCCCAGATGCCCGGGAGCGCCTGCGCATCCTGCAGAACGCGAAATCGATTGCCATCGTGGGCATGTCAGACAAGTCGGCTCGGTCTAGCTACTTCGTGGGCACGTATCTGCTGCAGTCGTCAAACTACCGGGTCTACTTTGTGAACCCCATGATCACCGAGGTGCTGGGGCAAAAGGTGTATCCCGACCTCGCTTCGCTGCCCGAAGTGCCCGACATCGTCGATGTGTTTCGCAAGGGCAGCGACATTCCTTCCGTTGCCGCCGAGGTGCTGGCTGTCGGGTCACCGTGCATTTGGGTTCAGCTGGGTATCTGGAACGAGCAGGCGGCCATCGACGCTGAAGCACAGGGCCTCACTGTTGTGATGGACCGTTGCCTCAAAGTGGAGCACGCCCGCTTTAACGGCGGCCTTCACCTTCTCGGTTTTGACACCGGAGTGATTACGAGCCGCAAGACCGTTCGCTAGCTGCTCTTGGTCGCCTCTGGCGTGAGCCCGAGAAACACGTCGGTGGGAACGTCGGCCGCCTTGCGACGCAGGAGTAGATACATCGCCACTCCAAATACGGCAATCAGTGCTGCAATGACTAGTGACGTCACGCCAAACGCGTGCATGTAGACGTCCTGCACCTGTGCCGACGTGACGGCTGCGAGCGCTTCGTTGGTGGGGACTTTCGTTGGCTCTGCCATATAGGTCGTTATGGCATCCCAGTTTTTTTCACCCGACACAGCACCCTTGGTGAGATCACTGACACCCGCCAGCGTGATTGACGAGACGGCCACGGTACTTCCGGAAAGCCCAAGCGAGTAGCCAAACTGGCCCACCGCCAACTTGCTCGAGGTGACGGGGCCATAGTACTTTGCGGGCGACAGCGTGATGAAGAGATTTCCCTGAGTGGTGGCGTTCATCATCCAGCCACAACCGGCCAGAACCATGCCCGGCACAAAGAGGAAGTAGCTGGCGCTTGCCGGGAGGAAGAAGTACGAGACGAAAGCGACAACCATGAGGGCATAACCGATGAGTGCAATGGTGCGCGCCTTCTGACCGCGGCCAAGTGCGATTCCCGCAAAGACCGATCCCAAAACACCGGCGGCCGCCTGCGGGAGCATCGCCACACCAATTTCACTCGGTTGGAGGTGTGTCACGTACTGCCACACATTCGGCAGCATCTGGCTGGCCGACGCACTGGCCACGTTCCAGAAAATGCCCATCACGACAGCACCGAGAAACGCGGGGTGAGCGAGAAGCCTAATGGGGAACGCCGGGTTGCCAGCTCGCTTCTCGCGCAACCAGAAGCAGAACAAGCCCAAAACGGCGATGATGAGCGGCACCCAGAACGTGGGGCTGTCGAGGCCGTGCGTGGCCATGCTCACGCCGTAAAGGACGCCGACCAGCCCCACGGCGAGCAGCACCATGCCCAAGATATCGGCGCGGCCGGTACTGGGGACGCGGTCGACTTTGGGCAAAATCATGGGGACGAGAAAGAAGCACACCACGGCCACAATGGGGAGCATGAGATAAGCCACACGCCAGTTCGCGCTGATGACGACGCCGCCAGCCACGAGGGCAACAACGGGAACCACGCCGTTCAATACATTGAAAGTGGCCATGGCAGGGCCCAGTGACTTGACGGCGGATACGTTACGCAGCATGCCATAAGACGCACCAAAAACAATTCCCAATGCCATGCCCGTAATGATTCGACCGAGCAGGTAGACGGTCTCATCGGGACTGAGCGCCGTGATGATTTGACCAGCCGACCCTACGAGCAGCGCCACCATGAGCAGTCCTCGTCGGCCCAGCCGGTCGGCCAAAAGCCCGCCAGGAATTGCTGTAGCGGCAAGTGCCAGCGTGGAGATGCCTGCGGCGAGCGACTGAATGCTCGCGCTGAAGTTGAGCTCAGCAGACGCTCTCACGAGCGCCATTGACGACAGCAGAGGATCGGCCACCTGGATGGCCGCCACGATACCCAGCAATACAACTGCTGAGTGGTTGAAGCCCTGCGTGGGCGGGCCCTGCGTGGCCGTCTGACTCTTTGGCGAACGTGCCATTGTCAACTTACCCTTCGCGTTGGACGGTTTTTTACTGTGGATGTCGCAAGAGCGGGCGAAACCCGAAAAACCGAATAGAAATACAGTCGCATGTGAGAACCTAGCCTACGAACGCCTTGCTCGCACAGCGCGCACGGCAAACTGCACCGCGGTGTAGGCCATCACGGCGGCGAAAAGGATGTTGGCCAGCGCGCTCGGCAGGATGGCAGACGTGACAACACCCGCGTATGACACCAGCGCGGCCACCACCCCAATGAATGCGCCGGCCTTGAGGTCGACCATGCCAAAACGCATGTTCGTGAGCGTGCCCACGAGTGCCGCGGGGATCTGCATAAAGAGCGACGAGCCCTTGGCATCGAACGTCGTGAGGCCAAAGAAGCCAATAAGAATGGGGACCACCATGATTCCCCCGCCCACACCGAGCAGGCCGGCCATCACTCCGGCCACGAACCCCACGGCAATCAGCCCCACTACCCACCACGGTGACACAATCCAAGTGTCGGTTGTGCTCTCCGACGACCACAGCAGGCGAACCGCGAGCACGGTGAGCAACACCACGTAAATCCAGATCATGACCCGCTGGGGAATAGCCTGCAGCAACCTCGCGCCGATGAAGGAGCCCACCACTGAGCCCGCCGAGAGAGCGATGGCTGCGGCCCACACCACGCCGTCATTGAGGGCGTAGCCAATCACTCCGGCGATGGCCGTGAGAAAGAT
>JBIIKT010000015.1:0-8711 GCA_044233055.1 Microbacteriaceae bacterium | reverse complement strand
GGTCACGTCGGCGGCCAGCAGGGAGGCCGTGCCCAACCCGGCGTCGTAGGTGTCGGGGAGGGCCGCGGCCAGGAACGCACCCATGGCAAGCCCCACCGATGTCTCAAGGGCGCTCGACACCACGGCAGGCAAGCCCACCTGTTCGACGAGGTCAATGGCGCGTGAGATGCCGCCGAGTGGTGCCGCTTTGACAACAATCACATCGGCAGCATTGCGGTCGCGCACGAGTAGCGGATCACTGGCCTTGCGGATGCTCTCGTCGGCGGCAATCGGAATGCCAAGATCGAGCGCGCGAAGGTCGTGCAGTTCATCAACGCTGGCACAGGGCTGTTCCATATACTCCAGGGTGTACTGACGCAGCTCCTCGGTGGCGACGCGCGCTTCGTTGAGACTCCAGCCGCCATTGGCATCAACCCGCAGTCGCGCATCCGGTCCCATCACCTGGCGCACGCGAGTCACGCGAGCGAGGTCGTCGGCAAGTGTTTGCCCGGGTTCGGCAACCTTAATTTTTGCCGTGCGACAGCCCGGAAAGGTTGCCAGGAGGTCTGCCACGCGGTCGGGGCTCACGGCGGGGATGGTGGCGTTCACACGCACGCGACCCACGTTACGCCGGCCCGCCGGAGGTTCGTTCCCGCCGAAGTCGTAGGCGGCGGCGAGCCAGTGGGCGGCCTCATCGTCGCCGTACTCAATAAATGGAGAGAACTCGGTCCATCCCGCGGGCCCTTCCCACAGGGCGGCCTCCCGAACGGTGATGCCACGAAAGCGGGTGACCAACGGGAGCGCAACCACACGCACGCCCGAAAGCACGTCCGCGAGGTCTGGCAGCATGCGCCCAGTCTCGCACCCCGCGTCGCCTGCGCGTAGTCTGGAAGACATGACTGAATCGGTGTCGGACATCTTCGACCCCTCCGCGTGGCACGACGTTGCCGGCTTCGAGGGGCTCACTGATGTGACGTATCATCACGACGCACCGGGGCGCATTGCACGGATTGCCTTCAACCGACCCGAAGTGCGCAATGCGTTTCGACCGCGAACCGTCGACGAGCTGTACCGGGCGCTCGATGACGCACGTCAGAATTCTCGAATCGGCGTCGTACTGATAACCGGTAACGGCCCGAGCCAGAAGGACGGCGGCTGGGCCTTTTGCTCGGGTGGCGATCAGCGAATCCGCGGGCGCGCGGGCTATGAGTACGACGATGAGACCTCGGCCACGGGGCGACTCCACATCCTTGAGGTTCAGCGCCTGATTCGCTTCATGCCCAAGGTGGTCATCGCGGTGGTTCCCGGGTGGGCGGCCGGTGGCGGGCATTCTCTCCACGTGGTGTGTGATCTCACCATCGCAAGTCGCGAACACGCCCGCTTCAAGCAGACCGATGCCGACGTGGGTTCTTTCGACGCCGGATACGGTTCGGCATACTTTGCTCGCCAGGTGGGACAAAAATTCGCTCGCGAGGTGTTCTTCTTGGCGCGCGAGTACGACGCTCAGCGCGCCCTTGACGCCGGGGCCATCAATGCGGTCGTTGATCATGCCGCCCTGGAGAAGACCGCCATCGAGTGGGCAAACGAGATTTTGACTAAGTCGCCCACGGCCATTCGCATGCTCAAGTTTGCTTTCAACGCCGTTGACGATGGCATGGTGGGGCAACAGGTGTTCGCGGGCGAGGCCACGCGCTTGGCGTACGGCACCGACGAGGCCGTCGAGGGGCGCGACGCTTTTCTTGAGAAGAGAGAACCAAACTGGTCGGCTTTCCCCTGGCATTTTTAGGCGGGGACAACACGGACCATGCGCAACACCATCATCGTTCGCTCTGACCGCGTACCGGCGGTGCGGGAGGCTCTCGCTGCGGCGCTTCGCGGGCAGGGTTCTGCTGTCGCGGTTGTGGCCCCAGGAACCGACACGAGCTGGGTGCCCCGTGAGGTCGATGACGATACGGCGGTGCTGATCGAAACGTCAGGTTCGGGTAGCGCCCCGAAGCGCGTGGCCCTATCGGCAACAGCGCTGATGGCTAATGCGCGGGCGAGCCTGGGCCGGCTGGGCGGTCCCGGAACCTGGGTGCTCGCGCTGCCCGTTCACTTCATCGGCGGGCTGCAGGTACTCATTCGATCGTTGGATTCAGACACCGAGCCCATCCTGCTCACACGCGAATCATTCAACACGGCTGCGCTGATCGATGTTCTCTCGGTGCGCCCGGAACACGAGCGCCTGTATATGTCTGTGGTGCCCGTCCAGCTGGGACGCATCGTCGAACACGTCGAACACGATCCCGCGGCGCTCGCCATCGTCTGTCGCCTGTCGGCAATTCTCGTCGGCGGCCAACGAACCAGTCCCTCGTTGCTTGCCCGCGCCCGAGCTCTCGGTCTTCCCGTCGTCACCACCTACGGCGCCACCGAAACCGCCGGAGGCTGTGTTTACGACGGACTGCCCCTCAGCGACGTCAAGATTCACGTGCGTCCCGACGGTCGGATTGAGATCGGCGGACATATTCTCGCAACGGAATTTATCGATGACCCGGTCATGACTGCGCATCGCTTTACGGAAGCCGATGGGGTTCGCTGGTACCTGTCCGATGACATTGGGGAGTTCCGCGAGGGGTCACTCACGGTCCAGGGCCGCAGCGATCGCGTGCTTATTTCCGGCGGAATCAAGGTAAATCTTGAACTTGTAGAGGAAGTGACCGAAAGTATTCGCGAATGTGCATATGCCGTCGCGGTGTCTGTCGCCGACGAGGAGTGGGGCGAGCGCGTGGGTCTTGTGGTCGAACTCGACCCCGATGAGACCAGCGCCGATCCGCGGTCTCTCGCCGAGCTCATCAAGGCCATCGTTCGAGACGAGCTCGGCGTTGCCGCCACGCCTCGCGAGGTGCGGCTTGTCGAGAAGCTGCCGCGATTGTCGTCCGGCAAGCCCGACCGGCTCGTGTGCGCGGCCCTCTTTGTGGGCTAGCCTCTCTGCAATTTCGAGGCGGCAGATTCGAGCCCCACGAGGGGCACCGTAGAATCGAAAACTGTGATGAGCACGAGGAAGAACTCCCGAAAAAAGAACAAGCGGCCCGGGCCGACTAAGCGGCACCCCGCGCGGTCGCGCAAGCCCGAACACTTCGCTCCGAACCGCCCTGCCCGCGTGTCGTGGATCAGCGGAGCCCGCCTGCGCACCTTGCCCCTGGCAATTGCACCCGTCGTCATCGGCGCCAGTGCAGCGCAGGTGGCGGACAGCTTCTCGTGGCTCCTCACGGTTCTGTGCCTCGTGGTCACCCTGTGTCTCCAAATTGGCGTCAACTACGCCAACGACTACTCCGACGGTGTGCGAGGTACAGACGCTCATCGCGTGGGCCCCGGTCGCATCACGGGATCCGGCTCGGCAAAGCCGCGCACCGTGCTCGCTGTGGCACTCTCTTTTTTTGGGGTCGCGATTCTGGCGGGACTCGCCATCACGGTGATCACCCAGATCTGGTGGCTGCCCGTCGCAGGTCTGGTCTGCGTAGCCGCGGCCTGGTTCTACACGGGAGGCAAGCGCCCCTACGGCTACATGGGGCTCGGCGAGCTTTCCGTCTTTGTGTTCTTCGGTCTCGTGGCCACCGCGGGAACCATGTTTGTCCAGGCCGGCAGGGTCTCGGATGAGGCATGGCTCGGCGGTGCGGGCATCGGTTTCATCGCCTGCGCCGTTCTGGTGATAAACAATGCTCGCGATATCGACACGGATCGACTCTCCGGAAAACGCACCCTCGCCACGCGCATGGGACGTCGCGGTTCCGTGGTCTTTTACATCGGGCTGATGGTCTTGGCCATGGCTGCCGCGGCGGTCATTGCGCTGTTCTATTCGAACGCCTGGCTCCTGCAGTTTGCGTGGCTCATCGTGGTGCCTGCGTGTGTCATTACCGCAACGAGCAAGTCTGCGGCCGAGGACATCCTTGTTCTGCGCCTGAGCACCGTCACGGGTCTTCTTTATGGGCTCGGTCTGGGCGCCGCCCTCGCGTTCTAGCCTCGGCGCGCAGGCGCGCTACTTGGCAGAGTCTTCAGCGGTTTCGTCGGCTCCGGGCGACGCACTTTTCTGTTTGGCACGGGCCTCATAGATTGCCGTGGACATGCGGTTGCGCAGTCGAGCCAAGAAAATGTATGACGACGAGAGCCCAATAATTGCCGCGAGGATTGCCGAAATCCACCAGGTGATGTTGAACAACATGAGAACCGCAAAGGGCACGATAAAGAAGGCAACGCGCAGCAGAGTGTAGGTGAGCCAGAGGGGAATCTTCTTCACGAGGTCAGAGTCTACGTTGCATGCCTAGACTCTGAGATATGGTTCGACTCTTTTTGCTTCTCGTAGCCGTCACGGTGGTTCTCACAATCTTTGCCGTGGTCGATGCCGTCATGGCTGATCGCACTCGGGTTCGCGGCCTGCCTCGGCCCGCGTGGTTCCTCGTGATTGTTTTTGTTCCGTTGGCGGGAGCGCTTCTGTGGTTCTTTGTGGGACGACCGCGCCGGGCTGACGGTGGGCGCTCCGACCAACCGCGTCGCCAAAACGGCGGTAACCAACGCCGAAGTTCTCCGCGCCCGCAGGGGCCTGACGACGATCCGGACTTCCTCCGCCGACTCCAGCGCGACCTGGACAAGGACAACGACACACGTGAGTGACGCGAGCGCGGAGACGTCACCGGCCACCGCGTCGGCGTTTGCCGTGCTCGAGACACTCGTGGCACGCGGCCTCGAGTGGGTTGTGGTGTGCCCTGGCGCACGCTCGCAAGCACTTGCCCTGGCGGCGGCCACTCTGGAGCGCGAGGGGGCTCTGCGCGTGGTGGTGCGGCTCGATGAGCGCTCGGCCGCATTCACGGCACTCGGAATCGGCAGCGAGACCGGCCGCCCGGCCGCCGTCGTGACAACCTCTGGTTCTGCGGTCGCCAACCTGCATCCCGCTGTGCTGGAGGCTCATCATGCCGGCGTTCCCCTCATCCTGCTGACCGCCGATCGTCCCGAGGAACTTCGGGGCATCGCAAGCAATCAGACCACGGTTCAGCCGGGTATTTTTGGAACGAGCGTGCGCTGGATGCTCGATGTTCCCGCCCCCGAAGATGCCGCTGTTGACGCCTCGGTCGGGCAGGCCGCCGCCCACGCGGCGTGGTCGGCAGCGCTGGGTCACGAACCGGCAGAACCCGCACGACCGGGACCGGTGCATCTGAACCTGGCATTCCGCGAGCCTCTGTCGAGCGCACATCGCCCGCTGCCCGTCGTTGTGACGACGGAGACACCCGCGCCCGCACAGCGCGCCATCCTCACGCTTGCGCGCGGACCGCGGACCCTAGTGATCGCGGGAGCCAACGCGGGCCCGGTGGCCGAGCTGGTCGCCCACGAGGGCGGCTGGCCACTCGTGGCCGAAGTGTCGTCGGGTGCCCGATTCGGCCGCAACCTCATTCCTCACTACCGCGCGGCGCTGGCCGATTCCGAACTCACCGATGCCATTGAGCGCATTGTGCTGTTTGGTCACCCCACGCTCACCCGACAGGTCCCCGCGCTGATTTCCGGCCGTTCCGACATCGAGACCATCGTGGTTCGCTCCGGCGGCGAGGACGTGAACCCCGGGCACGCGGTTTCAACGTTCACGGATGAGGTGACCATTGCGCCGGGCGAAACGGACCCGGAGTGGTTGGGCGCGTGGTTGGGCGTGGGATCAGCGGCCCTCGCCACCTACGAGACCGAGCAGGCCGAGAACTCGCCCGCGCAGCGTGCGCCCAACGTTGCCGCGGGCCGCTCTTCCGATGCGGCGAGCAAGCGGGCGTTTGTCGCGGCGGAACTGGCGGCCGTGCGCACCCCCCTCACGCGCGATCTTTTGGTTGATGCCGTCTGGCGGGCAACCTGGCCACACGAGCGCCTTGTTGTGGGGGCATCGCGCATCATTCGCGTTGCCGACAGGGTTGTGCCGGGCAAAAAGATCCCTGTCTTTGCTAACCGCGGTCTTGCGGGCATCGATGGCACGGTTTCCACCGCTGCGGGCATTGCGCTGGCATCGGGGGCGCTCACGCGTGTGCTGCTCGGCGACATCACGCTGCTACACGACGTGGGCGGACTGTGGGCCGAGCCCGGCCTTCCGCGACCGCGTCTTCAGATCGTGGTCGCCAATGATTCGGGCGGCACAATTTTTGATTCACTCGAGGTGGCATCAACGGCCGACAGGGGAGATTTTGACCGGGTCATGCTTACCCCCCACAACGTGGATCTGCGCGCGCTGGCCGAGGCGTACGGGTTCGATTACCAGAAGGCGACCACCGTGGGGGAGTTGGACCAAGCACTCACCCAACCGGAATCGCGACCTCTACTCATCGAAGTTCCGCTCGAACGCTAGTCGTCGAGCGGGGCGAGCGCGTCGAGCACGGGCCGAAACTTCATCTGTGTCTCGCGCAACTCGGTAGTCGCTACCGAATCCGCCACGATGCCCGCACCGGCATGGGCGGTAACGTGCTCTCCGGTCACCGCAACACAGCGCAGGGCGATGGCCCACTCACCCTCGCCATTGGCGCCCACCCAGCCCACAGCTCCCGCGTAGCGACCCCGGTCGAACGGTTCGAGCTCAGCAATGAGGGCCACCGCGGCCTCCGTGGGCGAGCCAGCGACTGCGGCCGTGGGGTGCAGCGCGGCAGCCAGATCGAGGGCGCTCACCCCGGCTGCAACCTCACCGCTCACATCGGTGGCGAGATGCCAGAGGTTGGCGAGCTGAAGGGTGAACGGAGCCTCAGCGGCAATCAGGTGCGACGTGAGTGGACGCAGAACCTCGGTGACAGACCGCACGGCGAACGCGTGTTCATCGAGGTCCTTGCGACTCGTGGCCAGAGCAGAGGCCGCCGTCTCATCGCTTGCCGGGTCGGTGCCTCGGGCGGCTGTGCCGGCAAGCACGCGGGCATCCACGATGCCACCGCGAACGCTCACCAGTGTCTCGGGGCTGGCGCCGTAAAACCCATCAATGGCAAACGTCCAGCAGTCGGGGTAGGCGTGCGCCAACGCGGTCACCATGGAGCGGATGTCGGATCCGGCGGCGAGGGTTCCCGTGAGGTCGCGGGCGAGAACCACTTTGCTCAAACCACCGTTGGTAATGCGAGCGATGGCCGACTTAACCGCATCCTCGTAGGCACGCTCGCTCATGCTGCCGGGCGCGAGTCGTGCGCTCGCGCGCTGTTTCACCGGCGCGGGGTGCGGGACAAGCGCCTCGGGAGCTTGGTCCCCGTCGACACTGACGGTGGTAATCCAGGTCACGTCATCGCGGCGACCAACAGTGAGTCGCGGCACGATGAGAACGCTTGAGGTGGGCGAGCTGTCGGCAAAGGCAAAGCTCGCGAGGCCCACGAGCCCGGTTCCGGGAACGCAGACGGAGTCACTCACGGTGGCCTGAGCCACAATTTGCTGCCATGCCCGCGCCGCATCCTGCATGCGGTGAGGCCCGGAGAACTCGAGTCTCAAGGCTTCGCCGTGGCCCACAAGGCCGGCTCCCTTGCGGCGCCACAGCAGGGGCGCGTCGGCGTTCAACAGTTCCACAAACGCCGGAGCCTCATCAACGCGAATGGTCGTCACGATGAGTCGGGCGGTGGGCAAGTTGGTCACTCGTGCAACTTTACGCCCAACGGGAGTTCGACTCTCTCCGCTTAGACTTGAGAGGTGAGCACCGCTGACTTGAGCAAGAAGCCCGCCGAGGTGGCGGCCATGTTTGACGATGTTGCCGAGGGGTACGACCGCACGAACGCCTTTCTCTCGGGCGGTAATTCAGCCCTGTGGCGCATCGTCACGGTGCGTCAACTCGCCCCCGCTCCCGGCATGAGAATTCTCGACCTCGCCGCGGGAACCGGCACAAGCAGCGTGCCCCTGGCTCGAGCGGGCGCCGAGGTTGTGGCTGCCGACTTCTCTCCCGGCATGCTGGCTGTGGGTCGACGTAAGCACGCGGCACTGACCAACCTGTCGTTTGTCGAGGCCGACGCCACGGCACTTCCTTTCGAGGACAATTCTTTCGACGCCGTCACCATCTCCTTCGGATTGCGCAACGTGGTGGAGCCCAAGAAGGCCCTGGCCGAGATGTTTCGCGTAACAAAGCCCGGCGGTCGGATTGTCATCACTGAGTTCTCGACGCCGCCGCAACCCCTCATGCGCCTGGTCTATCGCACGTTCCTCACGCGTGTCATGCCGCTCATGTCGGTCGTTACCAGCACAAACTCGGCCGCCTACACCTACCTGGCCGACAGCATCGAAGCCTGGCCCAACCAGAGTGAGCTGGCCAAGGATATCCACGCAGTGGGATTTCGCAAGGTTGCCTATCGCAACCTCACCGGCGGAATCGTCGCACTCCACCGCGGGATCAAGCCCAGCGCCTGAGGGGTTTCGCCCGCCAGACTAGGCTTACGGGTGTGACCCCCGAGAAGCCAGCACGTTCGGTGTTGAGTCTTCGCGAGCGCCTTTTTGCGTCGCCCGATACCAAGAAGCTCGCCGACATCATTGATGCGGGAATTCGTGAGATCGAAGAGGGTCTTCCCGCCGAGCTCCACTTTGGCGACGATCTGGCCGACACGGTCGGTCGCTACTTGCTCGATGCCGGCGGCAAGCGCATGCGCCCCATGCTCGCGCTTCTCATGGCCCAGTTCGGTGAGGGCACCACACCGGACGTGATCACGGCGTCGCGAGCGATCGAAATGACGCATCTCGCATCTTTGTATCACGATGACGTGATGGACGAAGCGCCCCTGCGC
>JBIIKT010000014.1:0-8844 GCA_044233055.1 Microbacteriaceae bacterium | reverse complement strand
CACGCGCGCGGATGTTCTGATCGCGGTGGGCACGTCTCTCGTGGTCAACAGTGGCCTTCGACTCGTGGAACTCGCACATCGACGACGCGACGCCATCGTCATTGTCAATCGGGGGGAAACGAAAGCGGATCGCCTCGCGGCCGTGAAGGTAGACGGTGGCTCGAGCGAATTCCTAGAGGCGCTCGCCACGGCCACGGGTGCTGCCGACCTGATCGAGGACATCGAGTAATCTCACCGCTGAGGCGTGCCAGGAAAACTTTTTAGCCTGGATGACCGCCTTACGTGAGTGCGCCGACCACGTTTTACCGTCATCGAGCCTCGCCAAAGCTGACGCGAACGCGTGAGCGTCTGTGGCCGGGGCAAAGAGCGCTGCGTCGCCGGCCACCTCATGAAAAATCTCGATATCGCTCACAAGAACCGGAGTTCCCTCGGCCATGGCCTCAATCAGGGGAATTCCAAAGCCCTCGTCCAGAGATGACGAGACCAGAGCACGGGATGTCGACAGAAGTTCTCGGTACTCGCTCTCGGGGGTTCCGTTGTGAAAGATCAGCTCGGCGTGCGGAGCGAGGCCCTCCAGGTGACGGCGCGTCTTGCTGTCGATTCGGCTCAGAAAATGAAACTCCCAGTCCGGGCTGAGCTCAGCCGCCTTCACCAGTGTTGACACGTTCTTGTAGGGCATGAATGAGCCCATGTAAATGGCTCGTCGAGAGCGCTTGCTGAAAGGTTGAGGCGCTCGTTTACCTACCGGCCGATCCGCGGCGTTGGGGACGACAAATACGGGCCGACGAGAGAGCCGATGCGCGGCGATGAGGCCCGCCGTGGTCTGTGATACCGCCACGACGGCGTCGCTGCGATTGAGCAACCACCGTTGGGGTGCCCACGACAGGTGATAGAGGCGCCACAGCAGGCGAAGGGGCCAGGCAAACTGGGGCGGTGGCGTGCGGTGCCGATAGTAAATGAGATCGTGCACGGTCAGGACGAGTCGATAGCTTCTCCCCCGAGATCCCATGGTTTGCATGGGAGAGAAGACAACATCAAGATCTGCGGTGTTGAGGTGCCGCGCCACCCAGGGCTCTCGCCAGCTCGTCGGCGACGTCACCGAGAGGGTCTCGCCCGGGGGAAGCAGGGCGCGCTGACGATCGTCCGAAATGATGAACACGAGCTCGTCGTCGGTTCGCAGTACCATCAGGAGCGCGAGTTCGTGAGCGAGGCCCGCACTAAACCTGCTGATTCCGTCGTGGTGATCCCAGCGAATGTATCGCGCATCGAATCCGATTCTCATGCGCGCTCACCGGGAAGTTTCAAGAACCGTCGGATGGCGCCGGCTGCCTCATCGGCCGCCTCATAGTGCACGAGGTGACCGACATCCTTCACGATGTACAGGGTGGCGTCATCCAGGTGGGCGGCTAACTCACGCTGTTTGGAGAGCGACGTAATGTCGTCGCGATCGGCGACAATCATCAGCACCGGTCCGGTGAGCCCGTCGGCGAAGTGTCCGACATCATTGCGCACACTCGCCTGGAACGCCTCGAGCACGGCGCGACGTCCGTCGAACGCCGAAAAGTACTCATCGTGTTGTTCGTGAATCCAGCGTCGCAGATTCTTGTCTTTCGTCTTGGCCATGGTGACACTCATCACCCGCACGATTGCCCTGTTTCGCAGGAGACCGTATCCCCAACGCTCCGGCAATTTTGCCGACACCGTGTAGTAACCGACAGCGAGCTTGGTCATCAACCCGCGCGGTCCTTGGAGAGCGTTGGCGGCGATGGGATTCACCAAGATTGTTGCCGGCACCTTCAGGCCTCTAGAGCGGGCGGCGGCCACAACGATTGAGCCAAAGGAGTGGCCCAAAACTGTGGCACCGGGAGCGTGGACGGCGCAAAATGCTGACAACCACGCTGCGAAGGCGTCAATGGTGGCCGTACCCGCGAATGCTCGCGTCAGGCCAAATCCTGGCAAATCGGGAATGAGGACGCGAACGCGTGGACCGAGGGCGGCCACAAAGGGCTCCAGTCCGTGATGATCTCCGCGAAATCCGTGAACCATCACGATGTCTACGGGACGGCTCTCTGGCCCGAAGTCCCACCATGCGGTTTCTACTCCGCTGACCACTCCGGTGTGGACGCGCACCGGGACCCGTGCCAGTCGATCAGCATAGGGAGACGTGGCCGTTGACACGCGGGTAAGTCTACGCGCAGGCAGATATCGTCCCGGCGTTGCCCCTTCTGAGTTGTCTGTCGACGCGCGTAGAGTGAGGGCGTGAATTCACCCACAGACTTGCCCGAATGGGCCCGCACCCTGGCTGTTTTTGACACGGAGACCACCGGTTTGGCCCCGGAGACCACTCGGATCGTTGCGGCACACGTGAGCCTGTTGGATTCTGATGGTCGGGTGAGCGAAGCACGGGACTGGCTCATCAATCCGGGGATTGAGATTCCGGAGATTGCTACGAGCGTTCATGGCATTACTACTGAGTACGCGGTTGAGCACGGTCGGGAGCCCGCCGCGGCTATTGCCGAGATACTTGTCGTGCTTTCCGCCCACTTAGACTCCGGTATTCCCCTGGTGGCCTACAACGCCAGTTACGATTTCACCATCCTTGATCGCGAGGCGAAGCGCTACGGGCTCGACCCCCTCGGCGATGTGCGACCGGTGATCGATCCGCTCGTGATTGACAAACAGGTAGACCGCTATCGCAAGGGTAAGCGCCGCTTAGAGAACGCCGCCGCGCATTACCAGGTGTCACTCGACAACGCCCACGATGCGTCCGCGGACGCCATTGCTGCCGGTCGCATTGCACAGGCACTCGCCCGCGTCCACGCCGAGAAACTTTCGATGACCGCCCTGCAACTTCACGATGCGCAGGTGCTGTGGGCGGCGGAACAGGCGGCAAGCTTCGCGGCCTATCTGACTTCGCAGGGTAAGAAGCCCTACGCCGACGATGGCACGTGGCCCGTTCGTTAAATGCAAAAGGGGCACCGCGCCTGCGATGCCCCTTTTGTGAAAGTTTTAGTTGTTTCCGCCGAAGCCCTTGAAGCGCTGGTTGAACTTCTCGACGCGACCGGCCGAGTCCATGATGCGCTGCTTACCTGTGTAGAACGGGTGTGAGGCGTTGCTGATTTCTACGTCGATGACGGGGTACTCGTTGCCGTCTTCCCAGGTAACCGTCTTGGAGGAGGTCGCCGTGGAGCGCGTGAGGAAAGACTCACCGGATGCGAGGTCGTGAAAAACGACTGCCTGGTACTCGGGGTGAATTTCTGCCTTCATGAAAAAAGTCCTTGTTGTCTGCGGATGTTGCCGTGTCCGGATTGCCTCCGGCACCAACGGCTTACTTTATCAGAGATTTAGTAGGCGACGTGCGCCCGGAAACCGCCATCACTCGCGATTACCTCGATGCCGATTCCGTAGGCAGTCGAGAGAACATCAGAAGTGACTGTGTCAAAAATGTTGCCGGCAGCGACCACCGATCCGTCCCTCAACACCAGCGCGTGCGTAAATCCAGCGGGAATCTCTTCGATGTGGTGAGTGACCACGACAATGGCCGGTGAGGAGTTCACCTGCGCAAAGGCCCCCAGAAGGCGCAGAAGGTCGGAGCGGGCCGCCATGTCAAGGCCGGCCGTGGGTTCGTCGAGCAGGAGGAGCTCGGGGTCCGTCATGATGGCTCGAGCCAACTGGAGGCGCTTTTGCTCGCCTTCACTGAGGCTGCCAAATGTGCGGGAGGTCAATTCTCCCAGTCCCCACTCCCCCAACACGCGCCGGGCACGGCGAATGTCGATGTCGTCGATATCGCGTCCACGAGCCTGCGCAGCAGCGTAGGCCGCCGACACAACGGCGTCGGAAACACTCTCTTCGGGGTCGAAGCGTTTCAACATCGCCGCAGAGGCTAAACCGATGCGCGGACGCAGCCATTCGGGGTCGGCAGTGGAGAGCTCCTCGTCGAGAACAACCGCACGCCCAGAACTGGGCAGATCCCAGCCGGCAAGGATCTCGAGAATGCTTGTCTTTCCGGAGCCGTTGGGACCCAAAACAACCCATCGTTCCCGCGAATCCACTTTCCAGGACACGTCGCGCAGGATCGGTCTCCCGCCGCGCTGAAGAGAGACGTGGTCAAACTCAAGAACTCGGGTCATATGCCCATCGTAATCAGCCCACAGCGCGCGGAGGGAACCTTGATCTTCTCGGGCCGGACGGGCACCTGCCGTAAGGTTAGGGACATGGAGAGGCGTCTCGGGAGAAAGCTCGTCGTGCTCGACGCCGACTCAACTCTGATCGACAACGAGGTCATCGAGCTGTTGGCCGCAGAAGCCGGCAGTCTTGAGATTGTTGCCGACATCACAGAACGCGCGATGCAGGGCGAGCTCGACTTCTCGGAGAGTCTTCGCGAGCGTGCCGCAACGTTGAGCGGTTTGACGCCCGAAGCCATTGCGCGCGTGCAAGCTCAGATTTCGGTTACCCCCGGAGTCGCCGACTTGATTGCGGCGGTGCACGACGAGGACGGCTGGGTGTGCGTTGTCTCGGGTGGCTTTCACGAAGTCCTGGACCCCGTTGCTCAGGCACTGGGGATAAACGCGTGGCGTGCCAACCGTCTTGAGACGGCTGCGGACGGTTCGCTGAGTGGCAGGGTTTCTGGGCCGATTGTCGACGCAGCGGCCAAGGCTGAGGCGCTCGAAACGTGGGCGAGCGAAGGAAACTTTCGTCTCGAGGACACCGTGGCCATCGGAGACGGCGCCAATGACCTCGCCATGATGTCGGTGGCGGGTCTCTCCATCGCCTTTTGTGCCAAGCCCATCGTTCGAGACCACGCGCATGTTGCCATCGATGTGCGTGATATGCGCCAGGCGATAGAACTGATTGGTGTGGCGGCTCGAACCGGATAGGTCAGGAAGACCGCGAGTCTGCTGCGTCGGCTAGTGGCCCATGCCGAGTCCGCCGTCTACGGGAATAACGGCGCCTGAGATGTAGCCAGCGTCGTCGCCCGCGAGCCAGGCCACGACTTTCGCCACCTCGGCCGGTTGGGCAAAGCGACCTGCCGGAATGTTGCGCTTGTATTCGAGCTGCTGGTCCTCCGGGAGTGCCGCGGTCATATCGGTTTCAATGAATCCGGGAGCCACCACGTTCGCGGTGATGCCGCGGGAACCCAGTTCACGCGTCAGACTGCGCGCCATGCCCACCAGGGCACTCTTGGAGGCGGCGTAGTTCACCTGCCCGGCTGATCCGTAGAGGCCGACGACACTGCTGATCAGAATGATGCGACCGAACTTGGCCTTGAGCATGCCTTTGGTTGCCCGCTTCACCACGCGGAACGAACCACCCAGATTGGTGTTGACCACGTCATCAAAGTCATCGTCCGACATGCGCATCACCAGGGTGTCGCGAGTGATACCTGCGTTGGCAACAAGCACCTCGATCGGACCCAGCTTCTCCTCGACCTCGGCGAACGCGCGATCGAGGCTGCCGCCGTCCGTCACATCGGCGATGACCGTGAGGCTGCCCGCCGGTCCCGCACCGTTTCTCGCGGTCACGGCAACACGGTGACCGGCGGCAACGAACTCTTCGGCGAGGCTGTAGCCGATTCCCCGGTTGCCACCGGTGATGAGGACGGTTCGTGCGGTCATGTGGCGCCTTTCGGTGTGCTAACGCACCCAGCATAGCCGTAGGCTTATGGAGACCCCCCTATCGTCAGCGAGGCACCGCATGCGTTCCAAGCTCCCCTCCGTAACCACCCTTCAAGCTTCCCCCACTGATGAACGTCGCGTGCGGTTTATCAAGTACACCGTGGCGATGACCATTCGTGTCGTGTGCATCGTTCTGATGGTGTTTGTCGAGGGTTGGTGGCTTCTGGTGTGTGCCGCGGGAGCTGTCTTCCTTCCCTATTTTGCGGTGATTATTGCTAATGCGGTGCGAATAGGCGACGCGCCTGAGGTGGTGCGACCCGGCCCACTGATGCTGAGCTCTGGAGTGACGGAACCCCTGCCGACGGAATCGGGCAACTCCGAGAGGGCGACCCCCTTGTCGGAAGAGCGTCGGTGACGCAGCGCGCGGCACAAGGAACCGACACCGCCACCGAAGTTTCTGGGTGGCGACGGTGGTTTGCTTACGCCGCGCTAACCGCGATTTTCGGAACGGCCTGCGTGGGTTTGGGCATCTGGCAGCTCGACAGGCGCGAAGAGACGGTAGCGGAAATCACGAAGGTACAGGCTAATTACGACGCCGCACCGGTTGCGCTGGAAGAACTGGTGCCGACCCCGGAAAGTGCCGACCCCGAGGCGGAGTGGCGACCCGTCGTGGTGGAAGGGACGTATTCGGTGGCCGACCAAGTACTTGTGAGAAATCGCTCCTCCGAGCAAGGCGCCGGCTTTGAGATTCTCACTCCCCTCGTCACCGATGACGGAACTGTGTTTGTCGTTGATCGTGGCTGGATTGACAAAGACGCCACCGGTTCGGGCCCAACGGCCGTTCCCGCTCCGCCCGACGGGTCTGTGCGGGTGACAGCACGGCTCCGAACGGGTGAGCGAAGCATCCCCGGTCAGTCCGCCTCGGCGAACCTCGTGCCCACCATTGAGCTGGGTGCTTTGGCAAACAGATGGGGTGTGCCCGTCTATTCGCACTTCTATGGCGAGATGATGAGCGAGAGCCCCGCAACGCCTGCGGGGGCTCCGCTCGCTAAACCTTCAACAAGTGAGGGCAACCACTTGAGCTATGCCTTCCAATGGATGGCATTTGCGCTACTTGGCATTATTGCTCTGCTGTGGGCCGTGAGACGCGAACGACGCATTCGAGCCGGCATTCCTGAGCGACCGCGTTCGTCGAACCGCACGCGGCGAGACGATTCTGCTGCCGAAGACGAACTCGTGGATGAGTGGCGTTCGCGAGGCTAGGATAGAGAAAATCGGCGCCTCCGCGCCCCTGATTGAGGAGTCACATGTCTAACTCTCTGGCACTTCGGAGCCCCGTGCTTATCGACCGCCTCGGCGCACGAAACGTAGCGATTAGTGCTGTGTACGTGGTGCTGAGCGTTGCGCTTATTGCCGGAGCTGCGCAGATTACGATTCCATTGTGGCCCGTTCCCGTGACCGGCCAGTCGTTCGCCGTTCTTCTCGTGGGCGCGTCCCTCGGTCCTATTCGGGCCGGAATCGCGACGTCCGTGTATCTTATCCTCGCGGTTGCCGGCCTTCCAGTACTGGCCGCCCAGCCGGATGGCTCACACACGACGGGTCTCGCCGTGCTCGCACTCCCCACGCTCGGCTATCTCATCGGCTTCATCTTGGCGTCGGTGGCTCTGGGCTGGTTTGCCAAGTTGGCCTGGGACCGTAAAGTCCTCAAAGCTTTCATCGCGTTTTTGGTGGCTGAGGCGATTATCTATGCGTGTGGTCTTCCCGTACTGGCTGCTTACTTGGCGGCAAACGGGATACCCGCCGATGCCGGAACCGTCTTTTCTCTCGGCCTCACCCCGTTCATTGTGGGCGACCTGATTAAGGCGCTTTTGGCGGGTGCACTTCTTCCGCTCACCTGGAAACTGGTCAACCGCAAGGCTTCCTAGTCGCACGAATCACACAGGACGCCGCTCACGCACCGTGGGTGGCGTCCTGTGCTGTGTTGAGCACGTTTGACAACGCCGTCACAAACCCAGGGTTGTTAGATTGAGAACCCCAGTGCGCGCATCATGTCGCGCCCTTCGTCGGAGATGCGCTCTTGACCCCACGGGGGCATCCAGACCCAGTTGATGCGGAACGCGTCAACAACGCCGTCGAGCGATTGACCGGTCTGCTCCTCAATCACGTCGGTGAGCGGGCAGCCAGCACTGGTGAGGGTCATGTGGATGATCAGAGCGTTGTTCTCGTCGTCCCATGAGAGGTCATAGATCAGACCGAGGTCGACAATGTTGATGCCCAACTCGGGGTCGACAACCTCTTTGAGGGCGTCGATGCAAGCGTTGTACTTCTCGTCGCTGAGTGCACTCATGCGTCTGCCGTTTCGGTAAAGCGGTCGTAACCTTCAGCCTCGAGGCGATCGGCCAGCGCCGGGCCACCCTCTTCAGCAATGCGGCCGTTCACAAAGACGTGAACGAAATCTGGCTTGATGTAGCGAAGGATGCGCGTGTAGTGGGTAATCAGTAGCACGCCAAGTCCGGTTTCTTCCTTGACGCGGTTCACGCCCTCGCTCACGACACGCAGCGCGTCAACGTCGAGTCCGGAGTCGGTTTCGTCGAGTACGGCCATCTTGGGCTTGAGAAGGTCGAGCTGCACAATCTCATGGCGCTTCTTCTCGCCGCCCGAGAACCCCTCGTTCACACTGCGCTCGCCAAAACTGGGGTCCATACGCATGTCAGACATCGACTGCTTCACGTCTTTCACCCACGTTCGGATGGGCGGAGCCTGACCATCAATGGCCGTCTTGGCGGTGCGTAGAAAGTTACTCACGGCAACTCCGGGAATCTCGACCGGATACTGCATGGCGAGAAAGAGACCGGAACGCGCGCGTTCGTCAACACTCATCGCCAGGACATCTTGGCCGTCAAAGTCGATGCTGCCCTTGGTCACGGTGTACTTGGGGTGACCGGCGATTGTGTACGCCAGGGTTGACTTGCCCGATCCGTTCGGCCCCATGACGGCGTGGGTCTCGCCAGAGTTGATGACCATGTCGACCCCGCGAAGAATCTCAAGTGGACCGTTCTCGGTTTCCACGGTGACATGCAGGTCGGTAATCGTGAGCGTTGACATAATCTAAAGCACCTTCGGGGTCGTGGGGTCGATGTAAACATTTCCGTCGCGCACGGAGACCGTAAAGACGGGCACGGGCTCGAACGCGGGCAGGGTGAGCGGCTTTCCGCTGGTGAGCTCGAAC
>JBIIKT010000231.1:0-2508 GCA_044233055.1 Microbacteriaceae bacterium | reverse complement strand
CCACAATGACAAGATTGCGCGTGTTGTCGTGCGTGATGTTGTTGAGGGCTTCCCAGGTCATGCCGCCCGTCAGAGCGCCGTCACCGACAACAGCCACGACGTGCCTGTTGGCCTGACCTGTCATCTCAAAAGCGCGCGAGATGCCGTCGGCCCACGATAGCGACGACGACGCGTGCGAACTCTCCACAATGTCGTGCGGAGATTCGCGGCGTTGCGGATAGCCCGCAAGGCCGTCGCGTTCCCGAAGAGCGTCAAAGTTTTGGCGACCGGTCAGCAGTTTGTGCACATACGACTGGTGCCCTGTGTCAAAAACAATCGGATCCGTCGGCGAATCAAAAACACGATGCAGAGCCATCGTCAGCTCGACAACTCCCAAATTGGGCCCCAGGTGACCTCCGCTCCGAGCCACCTCGGCAATCAGGAACGTGCGAATCTCGGCAGCAAGTTCGCTCAGCTGCGCGGCGGAGAGTGCGTCGAGATCGCGGGGACCACGAATAGACGACAGCAAGCTCATACAGAGAATTCTAGGGAACCCGCGAAGACTATGCCACGAGGGAACGAAGCACGTACTGCAGGATTCCGCCGTTGCGGTAGTAATCGGCCTCTCCGGGCGTATCGATTCTTACCACTGCGTCGAATTCGATGACGGACTTGCCCGCCGGTGACAGATCGCTCGGGGCGGCCACCACGCGCACGGTCTTGGGTGACGGTCCCGAATTGAGCGCGTCAATTCCCGAGATGGAAACGATCTCAGTACCGTCGAGACCGAGCGAGTCCCACGTTTGTCCGGCAGGAAACTGCAGCGGAAGCACACCCATTCCGATCAGGTTGGAACGGTGAATGCGTTCGAAGCTCTCGGCAATAACCGCGCCAACACCCAACAGGCTCGTGCCCTTGGCCGCCCAGTCGCGCGATGATCCGGAACCATACTCCTTGCCGGCAAAGATCACCAGGGGAATGCCAGCGGCTTGGTAGCGCTCGCTGGCGTCGAAGATAAACGCCTGTGGGCCGTCACTCTGCGTGAAGTCGCGTGTGTAGCCTCCCTCAATGCCATCGAGCAGCTGATTCTTGAGTCGGATGTTGGCGAACGTACCGCGAATCATGACCTCGTGGTTGCCGCGACGCGAACCGTAGGAGTTGTAATCGGCCCGACCCACTCCGTGAGCGTCGAGATACTGGGCTGCCGGTGTTCCCGCCTTGATGGAGCCAGCCGGAGAAATGTGGTCGGTGGTAACCGAGTCGCCCAAAGTTGCCAGAACTCGGGCACCCGTAATGTCGGTCACGGCATCCGGCTGCATAGTCATTCCGTCGAAGTACGGCGGCTTGCGCACATAGGTGGACTTCGCGTCCCACTCAAACGTGGCGCCCGTCGGCGTGGGCAGTGACCGCCAGCGGTCATCACCGTCGAACACTCCCGCATACTCGTGGGTAAACATCTCAGTATCGATGTTGGCATCGATCACCTGCTGGACCTCGTCCGGGTCGGGCCAGATTTCGGCGAGATAGACGTCCTTGCCGTCACTCCCCTGTCCCAGTGGCTGGCTTTCGAAGTCGAAATCCATGGACCCCGCGAGGGCGTAGGCAATGACCAACGGAGGGCTCGCCAAATAGTTCATCTTGACGTCGGGGTTGATGCGTCCTTCAAAGTTGCGGTTACCCGAGAGAACCGCGGTAACTGCGAGGTCGTTGGCGTTGATGGCGGTCGAAATCTCTTCGTCGAGTGGACCGGAGTTTCCAATGCACGTCGTGCATCCGTAGCCCACGGTGTAGAACCCGAGGTCTTCGAGATACGTGTTGAGGCCGGCCTTCTCGTAGTAGTCGGTCACGACCTTCGAACCCGGAGCAAGTGTGGTCTTCACCCAGGGCTTTGACTTCAGGCCCTTTTTCGATGCGTTGCGCGCCAAGAGACCGGCAGCGAGCATCACGGATGGGTTAGACGTGTTCGTGCACGACGTAATGGCCGCAATGGACACGGCGCCGTTGTCGAGCGTGAACGTCTCGCCGTCCTTAGTAACCGTGGCCGCCTTGCCAGGAGCGAAGTTGACGAGATCCTTGGCGAACTGCTTCTTTGCCGAGCTCAACTCAATGCGATCCTGCGGGCGCTTGGGGCCGGAGATGGACGGCACGACCGTGGCCAGGTCCAGTTCGAGGTACTCACTAAACGAGGGCTCCACACTCGGGTCGTGCCAGAGCTTCTGCACCTTGGCGTATGCCTCTACCAGTTCCACTTGCTCGACACTGCGACCGGTGAGTCGCAGGTATCCGAGCGTTACATCGTCGATGGGAAACATGGCGGCCGTCGAACCAAACTCGGGGCTCATGTTTCCAATGGTCGCCCGGTTGGCCAGGGGCACCGATGCCACTCCCGGACCGTAGAACTCAACAAACTTGCCCACCACGCCGTGAGCGCGGAGCATCTGGGTGATCGTGAGCACAACATCGGTCGCGGTGACGCCAGCCGGGATTGCACCCGACAGCTTGAAACCAACCACCTTGGGGATCAGCATC
>JBIIKT010000230.1:0-2524 GCA_044233055.1 Microbacteriaceae bacterium | reverse complement strand
GGCTAGCAGGTCGAGTTTTCGGGTGGAACCACGCCGTTGATGAAGAAGTCGTGGACAAGCGAGTTCACGCAGGAGTTGCCTCTGTTGTAGGCGAGGTGGCCCTCCCCGTTGAAGGTAATGAGTCGACCATCGGTGAGACTCTCAACCACACTCTCCGCCCACTCCACGGGCGTCGAAGGATCGCCCGTGGTTCCGATGATGATGATGGGCGAATCTCCCGTCGGCTTCATGCCCGCGGTGTCGAAGACGGGCGGACTCGGCCACAGTGAACAGAGCACATCGACATAGGTAAAGTAGGGCCCCAGCACGGGAGCTGCCTCAATGATCATCGAGGCGCTATCGGCCCACGTTGACTCTTCTGTGGCGGGAGAGTCAGAACAACCAATGGCGATAAAAGCCTCGGTGTCATTGGCGTCATAGGTGCCATCGTCATACCGCCCGTTGTACGAGTCGGCGAGCGCAATAGCCGGATCAACGTCACCGGCTAGAAATGCGGCGAACACTTGTGACAGGTCGGGCCACGTGTCGGGTGAGTACAGGGCCGTCGTGATGCCCGACGCAAAGGTGTCGCCCCCCACGAGTCGACCGTCGCTCGCGGCAAGAGGGTTCTCGTCGAGAGATGCCAACATTGCGGCAATCTGTGCCGCTACCTCGTCTTGCGTTCCGCTCAGGGGGCAGTCGGCTTGCTGAAGGCACCACTCAATCCAGTTTCCCAGCGCCAGGTCGAAGCCGGCTGCCTGTCCGGGAGCTTCAGAGCCTTCGGCCGACGCATCGACGGCACCGTCAAGCACCATGGAGCCAACATTCTGCGGGAACTCTTGGGCGTAGACCATCCCGATGAAGGTGCCATAGGAGTAACCGAGATAGTTGAGTTTTTCTTCACCAACGACGGCTCGCATCACATCGAGGTCTTTGGCCACACTCAGCGTGTCTAGGTGCTGGAGAAGCTCCCCCGTGTACATTTCACAGCCGTCAATAAAGTTCTGCGCGGTGGCTTTCTTTGCTTCCAGCCACTCGTCACTTCCGCGGACACCCGGAATGATTCCGTAGAGAAACGAATCGAGCTCGCTCGCGTCTGCCGTACACGTCACCGGCGTTGACTCGCCCACGCCTCGTGGGTCAAAGCCAATGATGTCGTAGGCGGCAGCAAGAGATTCATCGACCGCATTGGTAACGCCGTAGCGCACGAGGTCCACACCGCTCTCCCCCGGACCACCCGGATTCACAAACAGCGCACCCTGCGACTCGCCACTGGCTGGGGAGTGACGCACGAGGGAAAGCGAAATTGACTCCCCTTGGGGATTCGACCAGTCGGTGGGCACCGCAACAGTTGTGCACGTCAGAGATTCGCCACACTCTGTCCACTCCACCTGTTGCGAGTAATAATCGTCAGCAGCGGGCGCATCTTCGGGTTCCGGGGCGCAGGACGACAACATGCCAGCGAGCACAATGGTGATGACTCCGCCAGTGATTATGCGAGAAATCTGTATGTTCATGTGCGCCTGAGGCAGGCTACCTCTCTACTGTGGGGGTCTTCGAGAAAAGTCCGATTCGGTCTCCTACACTAATCGCGTCACGTTTCTTGTGCACGCCCAGTGCGCGATACACCTTCTGCACTTCCGACTTCACCGTGGCGTGACTCACCGAGAGCATCACCCCAATCTCGCGCAGTGACAGCCCCTGCCGGAGTTCCTTCACGATCGTCAGCTGTCGCGTGGTGAGGGAGGGTGTGTTCAGGTTCGCCGGCGGATCAACACGACTGCGGGCGCGCCAGTCACGCAACAGGTGCTCCGCGCACAATTGGACCAATCGAATCTCGGCATCGTCGATGTTGTGCAAGCTCAGCGGATGGCGAAAGACGAGCGAGAAGGCTCCCGCTGTTTTGCCGAACACGCGGAGGGGAAGGCAAATCACTCCCTGACCCGAGCGCGGCAGGAAAGCGATGTTGTAGGTCTGCTGATACGTGTGAGCGTCCTCGATGCGCACGATGGCGTTCTCTCGATAGCTCTGCGCCACCCCAATGTTTTCCCAAATACTCACTCTTGCCGCTCGTTGCGAGGTGGTGGGGTCGCCAAACCCACCGAGTCGGCGCAGCTCGGTGGTGCCGTCGTTGTCAAACATGAACGAGAACACCAGGTGCTCTTGTTTGAACACCGTGTTCACCAACACCATGGCAAAGTCGTCGGGCGTCTCGCACACGGCCATGGCATCGAGCAGGGCCTCGGCCCGATCGAGGCGCCGTTGCAAACGATTAACCATGTCCCCCCCCCGTCAACCAAAAAGGCTATAGCCAAATATAGACGGCTATAGCCGTTTTGTGACCGTTTGACACAATTGACTTCGACACCTAGGGAAGAGAATGGGGTTCAGTGTCTGGGGAATCAATCAATCCCGCGGGAGACATGAGGCCCGGACCGATGGGGGCATTGAGTCCGGGTCTCTTGTGTGTCGCACACGGTAGCCTTTTGTTATGGAACTCGGTGACAAGACAGTATTGGTGATGGGCGCCTCGGGCGTTCTCGGT
>JBIIKT010000229.1:0-2526 GCA_044233055.1 Microbacteriaceae bacterium | reverse complement strand
TGCAACCCGGGCGTGTCGCGGTGAATCGGAGCCGTCCGGTGAATTGACCACAACCCCCGCCCATAGACGCCCGACCATCCCCTACTGAGTCGGCGCCAAACGCTTTGCGTTTGTTGCGCACTCAGCCGGGGCCCACCCTGGGCTGTGGACAATTCACCTCCGGCTCCTTGATGCCAGAAAAACCGACTGGGAAAGATAGGTTTGACGAGGGGTATTCCCATGGTCAACGGAAGGCATGAGGTCGTGTCGAAGAGTCGAAGGCTGATCAGCTGGCTGGCCGCTTACGGTTTTGTCATCGTCATGGCGATTCTTGTGGTGACCGTAGCCGGTGCTGTGGTCGGTTCATGGCCGCGGACTCACCTCACGATTGAGGCAGGAACCGACGGCGGACTCTTCGATGCCATGGCAGAGACGTTGCGCGAGGATTTGGAACCGTATGGCGTCAAGGTTGACATTGTCAATCGGCCGGATTCAAAAAACATCATTGAGGACATTGCCAACAGTTCGAGTGTTGTTGACGCTGGGTTTGTGGCCTCAGACATTCCGGCGCAACTGAACCCGCTCGTGCGACAAGCCGGCACGGTGATGTTCTCGCCCGTTTATCTCGTTGCAGCCAAGGATTCCGGCATCAGCTCGGTCGCAGACATTGCCGGGCAGAGCATCAGTCTTTACCCCAAGGACAGTGCCGCATGGGCTGTCTGCGAATACATTTTGCGCAGCTACGGCGTGGATCTCGTTGATGAGTTGTCGAGTTACGGCAACGGGCTAAAAGTTCTCGAAAACACGGCAACCGGTGTCACAGACGCAGGTTGCCTGATTGACGTTCCCGCCGGTTCATCCATCACTTACGCAGGAGACAGTCTCGCGTTGTTGGCTCAACCCGGCCTTCGTTTCCTTGAGATTCAAGAGGCTCAGGCCATCGAGGCCAACGAAGACTTTCTCGTGGCCTCCAAGATCGAGGCCGGCACGTTTGAGTTGTTCCCCGACGTAATCCCCTCGACGACCATCCAAACGAATGCGGCACTCATCACGTTCGTTGCCAAAGAGAATTTGCCGCGTGAATTGGTCACGATCATTGCCGAGAGTTTCCGACTCCAATACGGCAATGGAACCGCAGTCAACCCGGCCGGTGAACTTCCCTCGACCCAGCTCTCGTCGGTCGCAGCTTTTGAGGGAGCGCAAAACGTTATAGAAAATGGCTTGCCGTGGCTCTACCGAAATGCATCGTTCCCCATCGCCGCTTTTCTTGACAATTTCCTGTCGTCTTACGGCCTCTTTCTCACCACTGTTTTCCTCGTGCTCGCCATTCTCGACAACATCGGGTTTGCCAAACCCATGCACCTCGTCAGACGTTCTCGCCAACCGCGAATGCGCCTCATGGCCATGGGCGTCGCCGAGCGGTTGAGAAAGAACGGCTCGCTGTCTCGCAGCGATCAGCGCAAACTTGCCATAGTTGAGCGCTGGATCAAGAGCCAGAACCAGGGAATCGATGAAGTCGAGGCGCTGGTGGACGAGGTCACGTCGTTTTCAGCATCGCCGTCGCCGGCGAAACCGACACGGAGTCGTTAGCTCACGGTGCCCGTGAGGGAAGCGAGTCGCTTCTGAACACCGGGTGTGAGCGCAAACCACACGCCGGCCAGCACGGCGAGTGACGCCACAAAGATAATGGTGCCCAGCCAACTCATACCGTCGTTCCCGGCATACATCACGTTGAGGTTGCGCACCGCACCCGTGAACAGAACCAGGTCGACGTGCACCACGATAAACGCGAGGAAGAGGAAGAGAACAACGTTGTGCACCCAACGAACGGGCTTCTCGGGCACCCAGCGATTGAGGCGCGGCGCATCGAGCGGCCAGGCGCGCGATAGGCGCAGCCCGCTGAGAATTGCCAGCGGAGCCAGCAGAAACGTCACACCAAAGTACGCCAAAACTTGGAGGGCGTTGTAACTCACCCACGGGTTCTCAGCGGGCCACGTAAACGTGAGGTACTGCATGAGCGCCGATAGGGCGTGAGGGAAAACCTCCCAGCTGGTGGGCACAGTGCGCACCCACTGGCCGGTGGCAAAGAGCAACACGAGATAAACGGCTCCGTTGAGCACCCAGAGAATGTCGACCGTATTGTGCAGCCAGACGTTGATGCCCATGCGCCGCGGTGCCTGACCGAAAAGCTTGCGCCTGGGAGTCCAGAACGCCGGCGGGCGCTTCTTCGAACGAATCGACAGGCCCGTGCGAATAATGAGAAGCAAGAACAGCGTGTTCAGGAAGTGCGTCACGTTCACCCACACGGGAATGCCCACCGGGGCACCGGCTGCCGGTTCGACAACCCCCGGATACTGCGCCATGAACTCCTGAACGGCCGGCTGTGCGCGCAGCACAAATGCAATTCCGGATGCCACGATGGCGAGCACGATGACGACGACTGCAGCCACAATGGCACGGCGCTTTGAGATGCTCACGTGTTCGAACTTATCGAATGATTGCCAAGACCTCGGTCAGTTGGCGAGTTGTCCATAGTCCAGGGCGTGG
>JBIIKT010000228.1:0-2528 GCA_044233055.1 Microbacteriaceae bacterium | reverse complement strand
GGCCGTCGTGATGTCGGCGCGTTCTCTCAACGAACCTAGGGCGAGGGAGAGGGCGTTGGTGTTGGCGTGAGGGTTACGGTTGGAATGGGTGACGGCGTGAGTCCACTGTATTCAGGCAGGTCGGTGTTCAGCACCGGAACGATGGTGACTCTGGTGTCGCCGTCTCCCGCCTGAAGGGTGAGGGTGAGCGTGCCTCCTGCGGGCACGTTGATATTGCGAAGAACGATCTGCGGTTGATCTTTGCCACCGTATCCAATCACGCCTTCGCTGCTCGGTATGTCGGTAACGATGGTGGCCAGGCTGCCATTCGACGTGTAGGAGATGTTGAGGGTGATGGGCGACCCGGAGGTGTTGATGGCACCCACAACGAGGTTGGCCGATTCGCCATCGTTGTCGGAGAGCAAGATCATGTTGTTGAGGTCGAGCTCGCCGAGGTTGACCCCCACGCCATCGCTGGCGTCGTACTGCTTGGTGGTTGCCTGCGGCTGGATGAGGTTACACCCGGCGGTTCCCGTAGCTACGGCGAGGGCGAGGGCGAGGGCGAGAATGGCACGAATCTTCACACTCAAAACTCTATCGCAGGCCCGCGGGCACCCGGCAGACGGGCCGCCCGATGAGCGGTAAGCCGGCAGAAATCGGTGTCGCGTCACCGTGGTAAACTGGAATGTCTTCGGGAAGGAAAAAGTCAATATGCAGTTTGTTGTTGGAGAAACAGTCGTCTACCCGCACCACGGGGCCGCTACGATTACCGAGGTAAAAAAGCGGTCGGTCCGGGGTGAAGAGCGCCTCTACCTCAAACTGCACGTGACGCAGGGTGACCTCACCATCGAGGTACCCGCCGAGAACGTCGACCTCGTGGGTGTTCGCGACGTGATCGACCAAGACGGACTCAACCAGGTGTTCGACGTTCTGCGTGCTCCCTTTATTGAGGAGCCCACAAACTGGTCGCGTCGCTATAAGGCCAACCTCGAGAAGCTTGCGTCGGGCGACGTCATTCGTGTCTCCGAGGTTGTTCGCGACCTTTACCGTCGCGACAAAGACCGCGGATTGTCTGCCGGCGAAAAGCGCATGCTGGCGAAAGCGCGCCAGATTCTTGAGTCGGAACTCGCCCTGGCCGAAAAGACCGACGGCGTTCGTGCCGCCGAGATTCTCGACGAAGTTCTCGCCTCCTAGTTTTCGTTTCCGCGCGGGGTGATCTGAGGTCGTGTCGCACGCCGAGCGCTCTGTTGCGGTAATTGTTGTTGCCGCCGGGGCCGGAGTTCGCCTCGGTCACGATTTACCCAAGGCATTTGTCTCTCTTGCCGGCAGCACGTTGCTCGAACGCGCGGTTGCCACTCTGGGCGTCCTTGCCGAGCCGGTCCAGGTGGTCGTTGTCGCACCCGCCGGCAGTGAAGGGTCTTCGCTCGACATTGCCCAGCGGGCGGTCGACACATCCCGCAGCCCGGTGACTGTTGTCACGGGCGGGGCAACCCGCCACGAATCCGTTGTGGCCGGATTGGCGGCTCTCGAACCGGGCGTCACCACGGTACTGGTGCACGACTCAGCTCGCTGTCTGACTCCGGTTGACGTCTTTGACCGCGTTATTGCGGACGTTCGCCGTACCGGTCATGGAGTCGTTCCGGGAGTGCGTGTCTCCGACGCCATCAAAGTCGTTTCGGGCGATCTCCTCGAGGGCGGCACGCTACTTTCAACGATTGATCGCGAAACCATGCTGGCCGTTCAGACCCCCCAGGGCTTTCCGCGCGATGCGCTCGAGACCGCGTACGCCGCGGCCAACTCGGTTAAGCACACCGATGACGCCGGCGTCTTTTCGGCAGCCGGCATGATTGTGCAAACCTGTCCGGGAGATGAGCGATCCCTGAAAATCACGACACCGGCCGACCTCGCACGCGCTCAGGCCCTGATTCTGGGCATCAACGGCGATCGGGTTCGGGTGGGAACCGCCACAGACACTCATGCCTTTGGAGAGACCGTGGGGTTGCGCTTGGCCGGTCTCGACTGGCCGGATGAATTTGCCCTGGCCGGCCACAGCGATGGTGATGCCGTAGCGCACGCCATCGTGGACGCCCTGTTGATTGCGGCCGGCCTCGGCGATATCGGCGGCATGGTGGGCGTTGACGATCCTCAGTATGCCGGTGCAAGCGGCGAGGTTTTCGTTCGGGAGGCGGTGCGGCGTCTTGCCGAGGCCGGTTACCGACCGGTGAATGTCACCGCGCAAATCATTGGCAATCGGCCTCGCCTGGCGGGTCGTCGCGCCGAGGCCGAGGAGGTTCTCTCGACGTGGGTGGGCGCTCCGGTGACACTCAGCGCCACCACCACCGACGGACTGGGCTTCACGGGCGAAGGCCGCGGCATTGCCGTTGTGGCCACCGCGCTCGTGACCGATCTGTCTTAGCTACAGGACGTGAACGGCCGTGGCCCGCCAACGATGGTCGAGGCCTTCGAGTCGAAACGCCACGGAACGTGTGCGTGCCCGCCCGTGGATCACGACCACGGCCTCCACAACCCCATCACTCGGTTCGGTGATG
>JBIIKT010000227.1:0-2560 GCA_044233055.1 Microbacteriaceae bacterium | reverse complement strand
CGCCCTCGCAGTACATGCCCGCGCCGTCCATGGAGTTGCGAATCTCGCGCAGCATGGGCTCAAGACGCGTGGAGGCCAGCAGGTCGTAGTCGACGTTGTAGTCGGTTGACGGAGTGAGACCGCGGTAGCCGCGGTTCCACGCGTCGCGGAAGGTGTTGTCGAACACGATGAACTCGAGCTCGGTGCCGACGAACGGCACCAGGCCGCGCTCGGCGAGGCGGGCTACCTGTGCCTGCAGAATCTGTCGTGGCGACGCCACAACGGGTGTGCCGTCGAGCCAGTTCAGGTCGGCGGTGACGAGCGCGCTGCCCGGTAGCCACGGAGCGAGGCGAAGAGTTGTCATGTCGGGTGTCATCACCATGTCGCCGTAGCCGCGGTCCCAGCTCGACATTGCGTAACCGTCAACCGTGTTCATCTCCACGTCAACGGCGAGCAGGTAGTTGCAGCACTCTGAGCCGTGAGCGGCCACATCCTCGAGGAAGAGGCGTGCGGCGACGCGCTTGCCCACGAGCCGACCCTGCATGTCGGTGAAGGCCACCACGACGGTGTCAATTTCGCCCGAGGCGACATGTGACGTGAGCTCATCGAGCGTGAGGTATCCAGTGTTGCGCGTCATCTAAAGTCTCTCCGTTGAGGTGTCGAACTTTCGTCCTTTAGAGCATAGGCGTGAGGCTCGCCAACACAGAAAAGAGTTTTTGCACGTGAGAGTTGCGTAACATGAATTTTTCAAATTAGGGGGTTCACAATCTGTGAATTCCCCCTATAGTTGCGCCAAGACAGTTTGCGTGATGCCGCCAAACACCGACGTTTGTGGGGTAGCGCCGACGAACGACATGACGATCGAGGAGATTGACGCATCATGGCCAAAGACACTCTGAAGGTTAGTGGGGTCAAGTACACCACTGCCGAAAAGGGATATTTCGAGAAGCGCGGGCTCAAACGTTCCGCTGGCGTATTGGCCCTGTGGGGCCTCGCTGTCGCCGCGGTGATTTCGGGCGACTTCTCCGGTTGGAACTTCGGTATCGACTTCGCCGGTTTCGGTGGAATGACGATTGCGTTCGCTCTCGTTGTGATCATGTACTACGGGCTGATCTTTAGCATCGGTGAGATGGCTGCTGCCATGCCGCACACGGGTGGCGCGTACTCGTTTGGTCGAGCAGCCATGGGGCCCTGGGGTGGATTCGTCACCGGTGTCGCCGAAACCATCGCGTACGTGGCCACCACTGCGGTGATCGTGTTCTTCTCGGCGTTATACGCAGACAGCATCTTTGTCACGCTCTTGAATCTTCCCGAGGGACAGAACGCAATGCCCATGTGGCTCTGGTACATCATTCTTTACGCAATTTTCGTGATCATCAACGCAATCGGAGCGGCCGTATCGTTCAGATTCGCTATCGTCGTGGCCTTTATCTCTATCGCGATTCTGGTGGTGTTCTACATCATGGCCATTGCTGGTGGTCAGTTCAGCTTCGACAACCTGTGGAACATTCCCGCTGAACCCGGACAGACGGCGTTCCTGCCCAACGGTGTGTTGCCCATCCTGTTCGCTCTCCCGTTTGCCATGTGGTTCTTCCTCGGCATCGAGGAGCTCCCGCTGGCGGCCGAGGAATCGAAGAACCCCACCAAGGACATTCCCAAGGCCGGTCGCGCTGCCATGCTCACCCTGCTGATTACCGCCGTTCTCGTGCTGTTCCTCAACACGGGCGTGGTGGGTGCCGCAGAGACCGGAACCTCGGGAGAGCCACTCCTTGATGGCTTCCGGGTCATCGTTGGCGATACGGCTGCCGCTGTGTTGTCATTGGCCGCGCTCGTTGGTTTGCTCGCGTCACTGCAGGGAATCATGTTCGGCTACGGCCGCAACATGTACTCGCTGTCACGCGCCGGTTACTACCCCAAGTTCATGTCGCTTACGGGCAAGACCAAGACCCCGTGGGTGTCGATCGTTGTGGGTGCAGTTATCGGGTTCGTCGCACTCATCCTGGTGGACTGGCTGGTGTCGCTTGACCCCGAAGGTGCCGGAGCAACCGGTGGAGCTATCGTTCTGAACATCGCTGTGTGGGGAGCAGTTATTGCTTACATCATGCAGATGATTTCGTTCCTCATTTTGCGACGCAAGTTCAAGAACGCCGCTCGACCCTACAAGAGCCCGTGGGGAATCACCGGCGCAGTAATCGCTGGAGTGATCGCGCTGCTGATCTTTGTTGGCTTCTTGCTCAACCCCACGTTTACCCCGGCCATCATCGCCATCGCTGTGGTTTATGTGCTTCTGCTCATCGGGTTCGCCGTGTGGGGACGTAACCGCCTCGTGCTCTCGCCAGAGGAAGAGTACGCACTCTCGGGTGGAGTACACGGTGACCCACAGAAGGAGGGTCTGGGCGGTTCCGTCGAGGCCGAGATTCTGGCCCGGGACGGCGTCGACAAGGCGTAGTTCACGTCATTCAACTGACAGCGGGTCGGTGGTCGTTGAGATCATCGACCCGCTGTTTTTTTGTTCTTTAGGAACGCCGGAGAGTTAGGGTGAAAGCATGGCTGCTGGGCTCACTCGCAAGAACGTCACCGA
>JBIIKT010000226.1:0-2608 GCA_044233055.1 Microbacteriaceae bacterium | reverse complement strand
CGTTGAATGACAATTCGGCGGCAAAGGGACCGAAGGGGCCGTCGAAACCGAAATCGATAACAGCCTTCTTGTTGGCGGCCGGGAATACGTCTGACATGTCTTTCTCCTCGATGCGTAGTGATTGCCGTGAGACATCAAAATTTTATGGGGACTGTCACAAAAGATGCCACAATTCCCCTGAACTGTCAACAATACCGTTTCAAATCAGAAGTGCCCTCTTTCCGCGAATGTTCGGCACTTTTTGACAGGGGCACTACCCTGCTGAGCCCTGAAGGCTGGTTAAATCACGAGAACTGTTGACATTGATTCCTCGCGTGATGCAGAATTCGTTTAGTGCCCCGTTAGCCCTCAAGGAGAAACTGTGAAGACTCGTGCTGCTGTGATGTGGAACGAAACAGGAAACTACGAAGTAGAAGAGCTTGAGCTCGATGCTCCTCGAGCAGACGAGGTGCTTGTTCGCTTCGACTACGCCGGCCTGTGCCACACCGACGAACACCTTCGTAACGGCGATCTCGGCTTCACTCCCCCCATGGTGGGCGGCCACGAGGGAGCGGGAGTTGTTGAGGAAGTTGGCCCGGGCGTTACGCACCTCAAGCCGGGCGATCACTTTGTCACCTCGTGGATGCCCTCATGCGGACGCTGCCGTTTTTGCGTGACCGGCCAGACCAACCTGTGCGACAACGGTCAGTTCTTGATGTCGGGAACCATGCTCGACGGCACGCAGCGCCTGCACGGACGCGGCAAGGGCGTTGGCGCTGTCGACCTGCTCGGCACCTTCTCGCAGTGGAACGTCATCCCCGCGTCGTGTGTTGTTCCGCTTCCGCCCGAGATGCCCCTCGACAAAGCTGCCATTGTTGCGTGTGGCGTTCCTACCGGATGGGGTTCGGCGGTCAATGTCAATGCCGCTAACACGCGTCCCGGAGACAGGATTGTTATCTACGGCATTGGTGGAATCGGTATCAACGCCGTTCAGGGTGCTGCTCACGCAGGAGCCGAGCTTGTCGTCGCCGTGGACCCCGTCGCGTTCAAGCGCGAGAAGGCCTTGGAACTTGGCGCCACGCACGCGTTTGCCACTGCCGAAGAGGCTCACGACTTCGTGTGGTCTGAAACCCGCGGCGTGGGTGCAGACGCTGCCATCATCACGGTGGGTCTCGTGGACAAGCAGGTGGTGAGCGAAGGATTCTCGATGATTCGCAAGGGTGGCCGTCTGGTCATAACCGCGGTGTCCAGCCCTGACCTCCTCATTGAGATTCCCAGCTTCGAGCTCACGCTGTACCAGAAGGCGATCGTGGGCAGTCTGTTCGGTTCGGGAAACCCGCACTACGACATTCCCAAGCTCATCGACCTCTACCTCCGCGGCTCGCTCAAGCTCGATCAGCTGATCACAACGCGCTACAGCCTGGATGAGGTCAACAAGGGCTATGACGACATGCTGGCCGGCAAGAACATTCGAGGCCTGCTCGAAATCTCGCACTAGTCTCAGAGCCGGTGGCGCCAGTGCGCCAGCGGACCCCTATCTCGCGAACAATTACGTAAGGAAAGCACTGATGAAAGCTGTCGTTTATCGCGAATTTGGCGGGCCGGATGCGCTCGAAATCACCGACGTTCCCGAACCTCGGGTGGGACCGGACTGGGTCAAGATTTCCGTGCGCGCGGTATCGGTGAACCCGGTTGACTGGAAGCTCGCTGGAGGCATGCTCGATGCCCTTCTCGAGACCCACTTTCCTTCGATTCCCGGGTGGGATGTCGCCGGCGTCGTTGAGTCGGTTGGCCCAGCGGTGCGCCGGCTGGCTCCGGGAGACGAGGTCTACGGCTACGTGCGCAAGGACACCGTTCATTCCGGCACCTACGCTGAGAAAGTTGCGGCACCGCTGCGTACCGTGACACTCAAGCCGAAGAACATGGATTTCACGCAGGCTAGCGCTGTTCCGCTGGCCGGCCTCACGGCGTACCAGACGTTGATCCACGACCTTCAGATCGCCGCGGGAGAGACGGTCGTCGTACACGCCGCCGCTGGCGGTGTCGGTTCGTTCGCCGTTCAAATCGCGGTTGCCCAGGGAGCGAGAGTCATTGGCACCGCTTCCGAGAAGAACCACGACTACTTGAGGAGCCTCGGCGCCATCCCCGTCACATACGGTGAGGGCCTTGTCGAGCGCGTCCGCGAGATTGCCCCCGATGGCGTTGATGCCGTTCTCGACCTCATTGGTGGAGACGCTCTCATGGATAGCCCGGCGCTTCTGTCAGCGAAATCCAAGGGACGCCTGGTCTCGGTGACCAACCCCGTCGTGAAGGAACTCGGCGGCATCATGGGCGACGTTCATCCCGATGTCACCGACCTCGACGCCATCACCAAGCTTGTCGAAGCCGGAAAAATCAAGGTCGACGTGTCTGCCGTGTACCCGCTCGAAGAGGTTGCCAAGGCGTGGTCCGAGAACATGACGGGTCACACCCGCGGAAAAATCGTCCTGACCGTCAACTAAGCAACTTCTTTCGCTCATTCTTCTCGCTGGCGAACCCGACGACGTTCGGCCTACTGTGGTGGTCGACCCTTTTGGCTCCGAAAGGGCCACCAGGGAACCCTGACGCGGGGTGCCACAACGTTGAGCAC
>JBIIKT010000225.1:0-2617 GCA_044233055.1 Microbacteriaceae bacterium | reverse complement strand
CCCCAGCCACGAAAGCCGCCCGAGGATCGGCCAAAGTTTCCGTTGCCGAACATGCCGCCAAGAATGTCTTCAAAGCCCGCGCCCTGAGGGAATCCGCCACCACCGTAGGGACTACCCCGGAAGGCGTCGTCGAAGCCACGGCCCTGGCCGCCGGCCGTGAAGCGTGCACCTGACCCCATGGCCCGAATCTGGTCGTACTCGGCGCGCTGCGCGGGGTCCGACAGAACCGAGTGGGCTTCGGTGATCTCTTTGAACGTGGCCTCCGCCTTGGCATCGCCCGGGTTGCTGTCGGGGTGGTGCTTACGCGCGAGCTTGCGATAGACCTTTTTCAGTTCTTCGGGCGAGACGTCCTTCGAGACGCCGAGAACCTTGTAGAAATCTTTGTCGAGCCAATCTTGACTAGCCATCAGCGCCTCCTTTCGTTATTCGGGGGTTGCGACAATAACCTTGGCGGGTCGCACCTGAGTCGAACCTAAGCGATAGCCGGGCTCAACCACATCGAGCACGGTGGGCGTTGTGACATCCGGTGAGGGTTGCTGCAACAGAGCTTCGTGCTCGTTGGGGTCAAACGCGTCGCCCACCGCACCATAGGTAACCAGACCGAGGCGTTCGGTGACCGCGCGCAGTTTGGTGGCGATGAGCGTGATGGGCGCACCCTCCACGAGGTCGCCGTGTTTGTCGGCGCGCTCGATGTCATCGAGCACGGGCAGAAGCGATCGAATGACGTCGCCCACCACGCGCTCGCGCTCAATGTCGCGATTCGCCTCGGTGCGCTTGCGGTAGTTGGCGTACTCCGCCGTGACGCGCTGCAGGTCTTCGAGTCGCTCGGCCGCAAGCTCGTCGGCGGCCTTGTCGAGGAACTCCACGTCAACGTCGGTCAATGACGTTTCGACGTCGGCGTCTTCGTAACCACCCTCGGGGAGCTCGGAGGAGCCTTCCGGCTCCTCCAGAACATCCTCGGCTCGCAGCTCGTCGGTCTCTTTGGGCTCGTCGCCCGCAGGATCCTTGGCCATGATTACTTGTCAGCCTTCTCGCTCGACTCGTCGTCTTCGACAACTTCGGCGTCAACCACGTCTTCGTCAGTCGTGGCCTCGGCGGAGGCCTGGGTCTCTGCCTGCGCGGATGCGTAGATGGCTTCGCCCAGCTTGCCCTGGCTCTCGGCGAGTTTCTCCACCGCAGACTTCACGGCAGAATCGTCGTCACCGGCGAGCGCCGTCTTGACCGCGTCGACATCGGCCTGAACCGTTGTCTTCACGTCGTCGGCCAGCTTCTCGTCGTTCTCCTTGATGAGCTTCTCAACGGAGTAGACCATCTGCTCGGCGTTGTTGCGCGTCTCAGCGGTCTCCCGACGAGCCTTGTCTTCGGCCGCGTGTTCCTCGGCCTCGCGCACCATGCGCTCGATGTCATCCTTCGCCAGCGACGAACCGCCGGTGATGGTCATCGACTGCTCTTTGCCGGTGCCCTTGTCTTTGGCAGACACGTGCACGATGCCGTTGGCGTCGATGTCGAACGTGACCTCAATCTGAGGCATGCCGCGGGGGGCGGGGGCGATTCCGGTGAGCTCGAAGTTTCCGAGCGACTTGTTGTCGCGCGTGAACTCGCGCTCACCCTGGAAGACCTGAATCGACACGGCGGGCTGGTTGTCGTCGGCCGTGGTGAAGGTCTCCGACCGCTTGGTGGGGATGGCCGTGTTGCGCTCGATGAGCTTGGTCATGATGCCACCCTTGGTCTCGATTCCGAGGCTCAGCGGGGTCACGTCGATCAGCAGCACGTCCTTGCGCTCACCGCGCAGCACGCCGGCCTGAAGGGCCGCGCCCACGGCAACAACCTCGTCGGGGTTGACGCCCTTGTTGGGCTCCTTGCCACCCGTGAGGCTCTTGACCAGCTCAACCACGGCGGGCATGCGGGTCGATCCACCCACAAGCACGACGTGGTCAACGTCGGCCACCTTAACGCCGGCTTCGCGGATGACATCCTCAAAGGGCTTCTTGGTGCGGTCAACGAGATCCTGAGTCATCGACTCGAACTGTGCGCGGGTGAGTGTCTCGTCGAGGTTGGCCGGGCCATTCTCGGTGAGCGACAGGTAGGGCAGCTGAATGTTCGTCGTGGTCGACGATGACAGTTCCTTCTTGGCCTGCTCAGCGGCTTCCTTGAGTCGTTGCAGGGCAATCTTGTCTTTACTGACGTCGACACCCGAGGTTTCTTTGAACTTCTTTATCAGGTGCTCAACAACGCGCTGGTCCCAGTCGTCACCACCGAGGCGGTTGTCACCGGAGGTCGAACGCACCTGAATGGTGGAGAACTCATCGTCCTTGCCCACCTCAAGCAGCGAGACGTCAAACGTTCCACCACCGAGGTCGAAGACCAGAATGAGCTCGTCTTCCTTACCCTTGTCGAGTCCGTAGGCGAGTGCGGCGGCGGTGGGCTCGTTGATGATGCGCAGCACGTTGAGGCCCGCGATCTCACCGGCCTCCTTGGTGGCCTGGCGCTCGGCGTCGTTGAAGTAAGCCGGAACCGTGATGACGGCATCGGTGACGGTGTCGCCCAGGTACTGTTCCGCGTCGCGCTTGAGCTTGCCCAAGATGCGCGCGGAAATCTCCTGCGGCGTGTACTTCTT
>JBIIKT010000224.1:0-2626 GCA_044233055.1 Microbacteriaceae bacterium | reverse complement strand
GACGCCCGACGGATCACTCGCAACCCAGCGAAAGAGGGCTGTTGGGCCCGCCTGAATTTCACTTTTGTTGCTGGAGGGGAAACTTACGGTGGGGCCAGACGTGTCGATGGTGCACGGGTCTGAGCGACGATCGGCAGCGTCGCTGGCGCACGTGTCATCGCCTGCGCCCGAATTGATCGAATCGACCCCGCTACCGCCGTTGATGGCGTCGTCACCCGTTCCGGACGAAACACTGTCGCGACCGTCGCCACCGAGAACCGTGTCGTCGCCGATTCCTCCCACAAGAGTGTCGTTGCCCGCACCCCCATTGGCCGAATCGTTGCCCGCACCGGCATCAACGGTGTCGTTGCCGGCGTCGCCGGTAATCGAATCGTTTCCGTTTCCTCCGCTGATGTTGTCGTTGCCGTCACCGCCGCGAATCGTGTCGTTGCCGTTGCCACCGCGAATCGTGTCGTTGCCACCGAGACCACAGATGACATCGTTGCCGGCTGTACCCACAATCGTCTCAGCCCGGGCGGTTCCCGTGATGGTGCAGGGTGCGGCGGCCGGGGCCTTCGGCGCGGATCCTGGGGAAGGCATGGATGTCGCCTGTGCGGGGAGCGGAATCAGCGCCAACAGCAACGATGCACTCGCTACGAGTACGGCCATTCGTTTTGCCATGACGCGCCCCTTCTCCAAAATCTGTCTGGAAAAGAATACCAGTCGTCGACGATTCTGCCCCTGAATTTCTCCTGTGAACTGGCCGGAGGGAATCCACTCACGCGCCTAGGCTTGTCTCATGACCCCTGTGATGCGCGCCGAAGTCTTTGACCTCGCCTTCGGGCTTCCCCTGCACGTTCTCGTGAACCACGCCGTCGTGGTTTTTGTCCCACTCGGTGCACTCGCCATGATTCTCATGGTTTTTGTGCCGCGATTGCGCAAGTCCTTCTCATACGTCAGCGCGGGCATCACGCTGCTGGGCGCCGTTGCCGCAACCGTGGCCGCTCAGTCGGGCGAAGTCCTGGCCGAACGTGTGGGCAACCCGGGAGTTCACGAAGAGTGGGGCGACAGTCTCGTGCCCGTGGCGTGGGCGCTCTTTGCCGTCAGTGTGCTCTGGGTCGTGCTCACCCGACTCAAGGCCGGGGTCGCACGCGTGTGGAAAATCATTGTCGCCGTTCCCGTGGTGGGCCTGTCAATCGCTTCCATCGTTCTGGTGATCCTCGCTGGTCACTCCGGTGCCGAAGCTACGTGGGCGAATCGCGTGGCAACGGAGACGAGTTCTGTTGCGCCAACCCCAACCCCGTCGGCCACTGCTTCGCCCGAGGTCGTGCCCACGCCTAGTGAAACTGCGGCCGAGCAGAGTGTGCTGTCGCTCGAAATGGTTGCCCAGCGCAACACCCCCGAATCGTGCTGGAGCGTCGTTGACGGCAGCGTTTACGATCTCACCGCGTGGATTGAGAAACACCCGGGCGGCTCGTCTCGCATCATCGGCATGTGTGGGCGCGACGCCACCGCAGACTTCAACGGTCAACACGGCGGCGAGGGCGGGCCAGCCTCGTTCCTGGCCGACTACCTCCTCGGCCAACTGGGCCAGCCGGTTCCCTAACAACGCACACTGACGCGAAGGGCCAAAGAATGAACGGCATACGAACTCGATACATCGAGGTTCTCGCGGCCGCGCTGATTGTCTTGGCCGCCCCAGCTCTCTTCGTGGGTCGGGGAGTGCCACTCTCCATGGGTTTGGGGTACGCGTCGCTGGTGGCCGGTCTGGTGATCGCGTTCGTGACAAATCGGCTCCTCGCACGAGACCTGATGCTCATTGCGGTGCCTCTGGTTGCCATAAGTCTCATTTCGGTCGAAGCCAACCTCGAGTGGGGCAACATTGCCCTGATGGGCACCGTGCTCACCGCGTGCGTGATCTTTCCCTACGCCATGAGTCGATGGGTGTTTCGTGATCACGCCGTGCGTTTCCCCGGCCGCCCTGGGGAACCCTGGTCGCGGTGGGAGTGGACCTGGTTGGCAGCCGTGCTGGTTCTCGGCTACCTCATCCTTCCGGTCTACTTCATCACCTCGGGTAGCTACCAGAACTGGCCAGCGGTAGAAACACCCAGCGAGATTGCCCGCCTGTTTGTGGGCGTGGGCTTTGTGGGAATTTGGGACGAACTCTTCTTCATTTGCATCATCTTCGCCCTGCTGCGCCGGTACTTCCCGTTCTGGATTGCGAACGTGCTGCAGGCCATCGTTTTCACCTCGTTTTTGTGGGAGCTGGGATATCGCTCGTGGGGTCCGGCGCTCACGATTCCCTTCGCGCTGATTCAGGGCTGGATCTTTGAGAAGAGTCGTTCGGTGTACTACATCATCACCGTGCACTTGCTCTTCGACGTCGTCGTCTTCCTCGTGCTGGTATATGCGCACAATCCCACGTGGCTGCCGATTTTCTTCGTCGCCCCGCCAACTCCATGATTCCGGTGACCAGTTTGACCTCCCGGTGGTGAACAAAAACTCCCCTCGAGGCGGCCAACTGCGTGCGTACATCGCCGCCACACACTTTCCCCAGGCGCTCGCGATGGTGCTTCTCATGACGATTGCGACTGCCGTGTGCGGAGGCGCATGGTGGAGCGTGGTACTCGTGTTCTTGGCCAGCGCG
>JBIIKT010000223.1:0-2641 GCA_044233055.1 Microbacteriaceae bacterium | reverse complement strand
ACCAGTTGAGGCCCATGAGAATTGCCGTGGCGAGTGAGAGCACCGTGACCGTGATCACCAGTGCGGCAACAAAACGCGGCTCTTTGCCACGAACGCTTTGGGGTACCGGTGCGCTAGAAGACATAGGGATTGCTCGGCTCCTCAATAATCTCCACAGCGCTGGGCCTGAGCACGAATGCGGGAGCCGCGGTGACATCCGCGCCAGACGTGAACGCACCTGAAACATCCAGCCACGTGCCGGCGGGGAAACGAGATGACCACCCGGGGTCGTAGACAGGGACGCCCACGGGCTGGGCGTCCACGGCGCAGCACGAAATCAAGAAACGGGAAAGGAAATAAATGTTGGGGTCATCTGACTCCACGGCAAATCCCGTGACGTTTGCCTGCTTATTCAGGATCGAACCCGAATCGCGAGTACCCAACAGAATGGCCCAGTCTTTGACCGTGAAGGTGGTGCTGTCGGCTCCCACGAGAGAAACAGAACCAGATTCACTGATCCTGAGTGATGAGTCGGCAACATCACGTTCGCTAGCAACCTGGACCGAGAGGGTGGCGGGGGGCAAAACGAGAAGGATCACAACAGCCGCAGCCGAAACAAGGATGCTGCTCGTGGCGAGCCAGAAGCTTCGCAGGTGCGGAAACGTTCGTTTCTTCCGGAAAGTGCGGTGCTTTCCCCACGAACGATCATCGGGCTCCAGATCCCTGAGGTCATGGTGCTGCTCGCCGTGTTCGTGGTCTTCCGGGTCCTTTGCTCCGCCAACCACGAAGAGAGCCCCGATGGTAAAAATTGCCCCCAACGCCGCCAAGATAACCGTGAAAAGTTCGTATCGCGGATGAATGTAGAGCGTCAGTTGACCCGTGATGGCCAACCACACTGTTGACACAATGCCGATGAGCACGAGCACAAGACCCAGCCACCTGGCCATGATTCGGTTAACTCGCATAATTCACCCACAGTCCGAGGACCGCGACGCACAACACAACAATGGCGACCAGCTGAGCCACCGTCTTTGTTGTGTACGTGGTGCGCATGAGGGCAATCATCTTGATGTCGACCATGGGTCCAAGAACGAGGAAGGCGATGACGGCCCCCGGTGAAAAAAGTGAGCCAAGGCTCAGGATGAAAAAAGCGTCTGCGTTGGAACACATCGAGATGACAACCGCGAGAATCATGAGCGTGAAAACCGAGAGGATGGGGTCGGCTCCCAGTGCCAGAAGAACCTTGCGTTCCACCGCAACCTGAATGAATCCGGCAATCAATGATCCAATGAGCAGCGCGGGCATGACTGCCGAGGTTTCTTTGGCAAACATGACGAACGACTGAGTCGTTCGCGACCTGCTGTCAACACTGTGACTGCGTGAACAGGAAGCGGCAAACTTCTTCGTCAACAGCAGGTCCTGTCTCTGGCGAAGGCTAAAGATTGATCCCACGAGGTTTGCGATGACAAAACCCGCAAGCACCCGCGCGATCAGAATTCCGCCGTCCCACCCAAAAACCTGAAACGTCGCGAGGATCGTGATCGGATTCAAGATGGGTGCGGCCAACAGAAATGTCATCGAATCGGCGGGGCTCAGGCCGCGAGCAACGAGCCCCCGAGCTAAGGGAACGTTTCCGCACTCACACACGGGCAAGAGAATGCCCAACATCGACAGGACAACGCGACGCATGACGCCCCCGCGGGGAAGAAGTCGCATGAGAAATCGAGGGGGCAGCCACACCTGCACGACCACCGAGAGGAGAATGCCCAAGATGACGAATGGCAGTGACTCGATGAAGACTCCGAGGGCGAATGTTGTGCCGTCCTGAAGGGCGCGCCCAATCTCAAAGGGTGATTCTTCCCCGGTTACCGACCTGACGAGAACCAAGAGAAACACCGCAGCCACAATGATTGGCGCCCGAATCGCCCATCTGATGCCAGGGGAGTGCCTGGACGAAGTCACGTGAGCGGAGAACACACTTACCATTCAACCGGAAACGACAAAGGGACCGAGCGGTGACGCTCCGGATTCCAAGAACATCCCCAGTTCGCGCAGAGCAGCCATCGTCCTGGACCACGGGCGCTTCGCCGAGGATGGGGCCGAGGCCTCGTGAACTACTAAGCCCAGCGCTCGGCGAGGTAGTCGGCCTGCACGCGCCGAATGGTGCCTGACTTGCCCCGCATGATGATGCTGTCGGTGCGAATGATGGGACCTTTGCGACGCACACCGCCGACCAAGGCGCCGTCGGTCACGCCGGTGGCCACAAAGAAGGTGTTGTCAGAGTTGACGAGCTCGTTGGCCTCATAGACGTGGTCCATCTTGAGACCCGCGTCGATGCCAGCCTGCGCCTCGGCATCGTCCTTGGGAGCGAGGCGTCCCTGGATAAAACCGCCCAGCGCCTTGATGGCACACGCGGTCACGATGCCCTCGGGGCTTCCGCCAATGCCAATGCACATATCGATGCGCGCTTCTTCACGGGCCGCGTTGATGCCCCCGGCCACATCGCCGTCGAGAAGCAATCGTGTGCCGGCGCCCGCGTCGCGGATCTCCTGGATGATGCCGTCGTGACGAGGGCGGTCGAGAACGGCAATCACCATCTCACCCACAGGCTTGCCCTTGGCCGCGGCGAGCGCGTGAATGTTCTCGGCAATCGACTGACGAA
>JBIIKT010000222.1:0-2648 GCA_044233055.1 Microbacteriaceae bacterium | reverse complement strand
CAGGCGTCGGGCTCATCGGGACTTAGTTCGGTATCGACGTCGATCCACAGAATGGCGCGGGCGAGAGTTTCGGCCTGCGATCGGTCGTCGACATCGACAAAGAATCCCACGGGCGTGCCGTTGTACCAGCGCAGTTCGGCCAGCGTGAGCGGCTTGCCGTGCCACGGCGACTCTTCGGGAACCTGAAGCGTGAACGTGGCTCCCGGCACGAAACGCTTCTCGGGCTCGTCGGTGTACAGCTCAATCTTGAGTGCGCCCTTGAGGCCGTGCGCCTTGGTGAGGCGACCGACTCGCAACTGCGAGCGGTGCTCTGGCGCCACCTTAAGCGTCGGTGTCGACGACGTCGACACGAACGGAACGACCGTCGGCGAGCGCATTCACCACGGTGCGGATTGACTTGGCGGTGCGACCGGACCGACCAATCACGCGTCCCAGATCCTCGGGGTGAACGTGAATCTCGAGGAGGTCACCTCGGTTTGTCTGGCTGGACACCACTCGCACGTCGTCGGGGTGATCAACGATCGCCTTGACAACGTGAGCGAGGGCATCAGCAAGCATGGTGCGAACTACTCCGCAGGCTTTTCTTCGGCTGCCTCGGGGGCGGCCTCTTCAGCAGGTGCTTCTTCAGCAGCGGCCTCTTCAGCGACAGCTTCTTCAGCCGCAGCCTCGACGGGCGCTTCTTCAGCAGCCTCAGCCTGGACTTCAGCCACAATGTCGGTCGTCGCCTCAGCGGCAACTTCGGCGTTGCCGGCAATCTCATCGGCGGCAACTTCAGCGGTAACCTCAGCGGCTACCTCGGCGGCAACCTCAGCCTTGACAACCTTCTCCACCTTGGGGCGAAGGACGGGCTTCTTCTTGGCGTCCATCTGGAACGCAACCTTGGGTTCGGCCAGCTTGACGGTGTTCTTGGCGTCTTTGTCGCCCTTGAACTTGCCCCAGTCACCCGTGAGCTTGAGGAGCGCGGCAACCTGCTCGGTGGGCTGAGCGCCAACGCTGAGCCAGTACTGAGCGCGCTCAGACTTGACCTCGATGACCGACGGGTCGGCGGTGGGGACGTAACGTCCGATTTCTTCGATCACGCGACCATCGCGCTTGGTGCGCGAGTCGGCAACAACGATGCGGTAGTGCGGTGCACGGATTTTGCCCATGCGCTTCAAACGAATCTTGACAGACACAATTCTCCTGAATGTGGAAAGACGGGGTGAACTGAGAAGTCGTGGGCGTGGGGACACTGAGACGAAGTTCGAAAGGGGTTTTGATTGGCTTCTGATAGAGGGTCGGAAACCAGCAAAACACGTGCTCTCTATAGTGCCAGAAACCGCGAGAAGTCGCCAATCGGGCCTTAGCGGCCGCCGAGAAGTTTCTGCATGTCGGCCAGTTCTTCGGCACTCATTTCGCCCACTCCGCCGGCGCCACCCCCGGCTGCGCCCAAGCCAAACCCTGCTCCGCTCCCACTGCTGGTGCGCTGACCGAGGGCCGCGTTTTCGGCGGCCCGTTTGGCCGGATTTCCTGACTTCGACGACTTCTTTTTCGTTGGCTTGGGGCGCGCGCCACCAATTCCACCGGGAATCGGACCCATGCCGGGAACCTGGGGAACCTTGCCCTGGGCCACCGACTTCATCATCTTGGCTGCCTGCTCAAAACGATTCACCAACGAATTGACGTCGGTGACGGTAACGCCCGAACCATTGGCAATGCGGAGGCGACGCGAGCCGTTGAGCAGACGCGCGTTGCGTCGTTCGGCGGGTGTCATCGAACGGATGATTGCCTCGGTGCGCGTGATCTCGCTCTCATCAAAGTTGTCGAGCTGGGCCTTCATTTGGCCCGAACCCGGCAGCATGCCCATCATTTTCTTGAGGGAGCCCATGTTCTTGAGCTGCTGCATCTGCTCGAGGAAGTCTTCGAGAGTGAACGTCTCGGTGGCGATCTTCTCGGCCACCTTGGCCGTCTCTTCGGCATCGAAGGTCTGCTGGGCCTGCTCGATGAGCGTGAGCATGTCGCCAAGGTCGAGAATGCGGTTGGCCATGCGGTCGGGGTGGAACGGCTCGAAGTCGTCGAGCGATTCGCCCGTGGACGCAAACATGATGGGGCGTTCGGTGGCCGAGACCACCGAGAGCGCGGCGCCACCACGGGCGTCACCGTCAAGCTTGGTGAGCACGACTCCGGTGAAGTCGACGCCCTTCTGGAACGCTTCGGCCGTGGCCACGGCATCCTGACCGATCATGGCGTCAATCACGAAGAGCACCTCGTCGGGCGAGGTGGCCTTGCGGATCTCAGCGGCTTCTTTCATGAGTTCGGCGTCGACACCCAAGCGTCCGGCGGTGTCAATAATCACCACGTCGTAGAGCTTGTCGGTGGCGTACTTGATCGAATCCTTGGCGACCTTGACCGGGTTGCCCTTTCCGTTGCCGGGTTCGGGCGCATAGATGGCGACGCCCGCGTTGCCGGCCACGACCTCGAGCTGCGTGACGGCGTTCGGGCGCTGAAGGTCACACGCAACGAGCAGGGGGGTGTGCTTCTCTTTGGCGAGCCACTTGGCCAGCTTGCCGGCCAGAGTTGTCTTACCCGAACCCTGCAGGCCGGCCAGCATGATCACGGTGGGCGGCTTCTTAGCAAACTCGATGCGACGCTGCTGTCCACCGAGAATC
>JBIIKT010000221.1:0-2660 GCA_044233055.1 Microbacteriaceae bacterium | reverse complement strand
CGATGACGAGCAGTTCTGCGCCGGCAATCTCGGCCCAGTCACGAAACACGTCGACCCCCACCGCGGTCGTCATCACGGTGTGGTGGGCTGCTCCCGCGGTCAGCCAGCAGGCGGCGGATGTGGCGAAGTCGGGCTGTGGCTTCCACACGGCGTGCCCAACCGGAAGGTGGGGCATGGGTGCGTCGAGGGGCACGTTGTCTACGACGTTGGCGACCAGTCGGAATCGGTCACGCATGTCGCTCAGGGCAACGACCACGGCGGGGCCCGAGTCGGCCGTGAACACGAGACGCACCGGGTCGTCCTTGCCCCCAATGCCGAGCGGGTGGACCTCCAGGCTCGGCCGAGCAGTTGTCAGCGACGGGCTGACTTCGAGCATGTGTGCACCGAGGATCTTCTCCTGGCCCGGGGTGAGGTGGTACGTGTAGTCCTCCATGAGGGACGCGCCTCCCGGCAAGCCCGCACCCATGACGTTGGCGACGCGAACGAGAATGGCGGTCTTCCAGTCGCCTTCGGCCCCAAAACCGTAGCCGTCGGCCATGAGGCGTTGCACGGCGAGGCCGGGTAGCTGCTTGAGGCTACCCAGGTCTTCGAAGCTTGTCGTGAATGCGCCGAATCCGCCGTCTTCAAGAAAAGAGCGCAGCCCCAGTTCGATTGCTGCACCATCGCGCAGCGACTGATGCCGTGCGCCGCCCTTGAGCAGCTCGGGCACCACGTCATAGGAGGCGAGGTATACGTCGACAAGGTCGTCAACCGCGGCGTCGGACGCGGCATCCACGGCCTCGACCAGTTCGTTGACCCCCCACGTGTTAACTTGAACTCCAAACCGGATCTCGGCTTCGGTCTTGTCGCCCTCGGTGACGGCGACGTTACGCATGTTGTCGCCGAAACGCGCGAGTTTGAGATTCTGGGCAGCATCCCAGCCGGCTGCGGCGCGTGTCCAGTTGGCAACTTGCGTGATTACGGCCGGATTGGAGACGTGGCCGACGACGGTCTTACGGGGCAGGTTCAGGCGGCTGAGAATGTAGCCGTGCTCGCGGTCGCCGTGCGCGGCCTGGTTGAGGTTCATGAAGTCGAAATCGATCTTGTCCCACGGCAGGGCTTCGTTCGCTTGGGTGTGCAGGTGCAGCAACGGCTTGGCGAGCACACCGAGCCCGTGAATCCACATCTTCGAGGGGCTGAAGGTGTGCATCCACGTGATTACGCCGATCACCGAGTCGTCGCTGTTGGCCTCAATCATGGCTCGACGAATGGCGTCGCTCGACTTCAGTACGGGCTTCCACTCGATCGTGACCGGAATGGTATCGGCCGTCGCCAGGGACGTGGCGACCTGCTGCGACTGCTCGGCGACCTGGCGCAGCGTCTCCGCGCCGTAGAGGTCTTGGCTGCCCGTGAGCAACCACACGGTCTTGGTCTTGAGGTCGGGGATGATGCTGCCGGTCATGGTCGGTTCCTTAGCTGCAGGGGTGGGGGTCAGATGCTGTGCGCCGCGGTGCGTTCAATCTCTAGCCCCGCGCGGTAGCGGACGAGGTAAGCGGCGAATCCCTCGACATCGTCGGCGTGCGGTTCGACAACCGTGAAGCTGGTGCCAGAGAAAACGTTCGAGTGCAAGTACTCGGTGAGCGGCTCCGTGGCACCGGATGCCGTGTAGGAGGCGAGCAAGGCGATTCCCCACGCGCCGCCTTCGGAGGCCGTCTCGGCAATCGAAACGGGTGCCCGGAGTGCCGCCGCAAGAAACCGCTGTGCCACGTGCGCGGTGCGGAAGATGCCGCCGTGGGCGAACATCCGGTCGAGGGCGACGCCCTCGTCGTCGAGCACGCCCATGCCGATGCTGAGAGTCGCGAAGACCCCGTAGAGCTGAGCACGCATCAGGTTGGCGAGGGTGAAGTTGCTGTCGTTCGTGCGCACGATGAGCGGGCGTCCGTCGGTGATCCCAGCGATCGGCTCGCCGGCGAGCTGGTTGTACGCGAGCAACCCGCCGCCATCTGGCTCCCCGTCGAGGGCTTCGAGGAACAGCGCGGAGTAAGCGTCGTCGTGACTCAGCGGTGTGCCGGCCGCTTCGGCGAATCGGCGGAAGATGCCCACCCACGCGGCGAGTTCACTCGCACCGTTGTTGCAGTGCACCATCGCCACGGGGTCGCCCGCAGGTGTCGTGACGACATCCAACTCTTCGTACACTTTCGCCAGTGGTCGCTCGAGCACGACCATCGCAAAGATGCTCGTGCCCGCACTTACGTTGCCCGCGCGCGGTGCGACCGAGTTGGTCGCGACCATGCCGGTACCCGCGTCTCCCTCAGGAGGGCACAGTGGGATGCCGGGCCGAAGCGCCCCCGTCGGGTCGAGCAGTGCGGCTCCCTCTGCGGTGAGCTCGCCCGCGGGTTCACCCGCGACGAGCACCCTCGGGAGAAGTTCGCGGATATTAAGCGACGGTGCCTCTCCTGCGACGAGGCCATCAAAGTGCACGATGAGGCGCGCGTCGTAATCGTGCGTGTCAGGGTCGACGGGGAACATTCCCGACGCGTCACCGACCCCGAGCACGCGCTGGCCGGTGAGCTTCCAGTGCACGTAGCCCGCGAGGGTCGTGAAGAATCGAAGATTGTCAACGTGGGGCTCGCGATCGAGCACGGCTTGGTGCAGGTGCGCGATGCTCCACCGCAATGGGA
>JBIIKT010000220.1:0-2667 GCA_044233055.1 Microbacteriaceae bacterium | reverse complement strand
TGGTTTCCCCGGTTGGACCTCACCGAACGCGGAGAACTCGAATTGTGGATTCGTCCCGCTCCCCCACGGGGTAGCGCCCTCACCCTGTGGACGTCCCCCGATGACCCGCGCACAGAGCCCCGCATCAAGGGCCCCGATATTCGCGTGCTCGCCCAGCTTCGCGAACAGGCTCAGGAGGCGGGTGCCGACGAGGCCGTCGTGGTGGACTCAGCGGGATATGTGGCCGATGGCGCCACGACGTGTTTTGTCTGGTGGCGTGACGAGGTGCTCCATGTCGCCCCGGAAAGCGTGGCGCGCATCGACAGCGTGACGGTGCGCGAGGTGCTGACGATGGCAAATGAGATGGGCTGTGAGGTCCGCGAGGAAGCCGTGACACCTGCCGACCTCGCGGGGGCCGAGCTGTGGGCACTCAATGCGCTCCACGGCATTCGTGGCGTCGCTCGATGGCTCAACGGCCCTTCGCTGCTGGTCAACGACGCTCGACGTGACTCGTGGCAGAAGCTTTACTGGAGTCGAGGCACGATCGTGGGAGAAGGTGGGACACATGAATGAGGTCATCGACTGGTTTATCACCACGGTCTCCTCGGTTGATCCGAGCCTGAGAGCTCTCATTGCCGCGCTTGGCATGTTCTGTGAGACCTCATTTTTGGTGGGCCTCGTCGTTCCGGGAGACACCATTGTGTTCATCGCAGCCACCGGCGTCACGAATCTCAGCGAGTACTTCTGGCTCGCCGGGGCAGTTCTGATGGGCTCTCTCGCCGGAGAAACGTTCGGATTCTTTCTGGGTCGTACGCTCGGGCGCCGCATTCGCGACAGCAGACTGGGAAAGCGATTCATTGGCGACACCTGGTTGGTGGCCGAGGCCTACCTTGCCAAGCGTGGCGTTGTTGCCATTTTTGTGAGTCGATTTCTCCCCGTGCTTCACTCGGTCGTTCCGCTCGTCTGTGGCATGAGCGCCATGCGGTACTGGGTCTTTATTCGATGGACGGCACTTGCCTGCTTCGTGTGGACTTTCCTGTACGTCACCATAGGTTTCCTGCTCGCCGAACAGTTTCAGATCTTTGCCACCACCTTCAAGGGTGCCGGCTGGGTGTTTATCGGGGGTGTGGTGATTTTCATTCTGGCCACGCACTTCGCCAAGAAAAGGCTGTCCCGTAGGGAGCTCGGCGAGAAATGACGGGTCAGACAGCAGGAAATGTGTGGCCGTGACAAACGTGGGAAACTGACACCATGGCATCTTCGAATCGGGTGAGGCACGCAACGCAGCAGCTGCCCAAGATTCACCCGCTGGCACGTTTTGAAGATCGCATGCACCAGCTTCGGGCACGGTTCGCCAGACGCCGCGGACTACTTCCCACCATCGTGCCCTACCGCGGTTACGGCACGGCAACCGAGATCCGCGTTTTGTGCCGCGTGGTGCTGGCGCCCGTTCTTAAGCCGGGCAGCCGTCGGGCGCGCAAGTTCGCCCGCCGCTTCGAGTCGGTGCGCGGGTGGCGTTCCTTTGTCAGTGTTCCCGTGGCCAATGCCGCGGTCACCATAACCATCGACGACTACTGCGAGACCGTGACCGCCGACCGCGGTGGCGTGGTCGACGTGCACCTCGCGTTTGCTCTGCCTCAGGGCGAGCACGTGGCCAAGCTGACGGTGGAGGATTCGCTGCCCGTTGACGTGCTCATCAATGTGGCATCACCCACGGCGACGCGCGGCATCATCTGTGACGTCGACGACACCGTGATGGTGACGGCACTGCCGCGCCCGTTCTTGGCCGCGTGGAACTCGTTTGTGCTCAACGAACACGCGCGCGTACCCACACCCGGAATGGCCGTTTTTCTCTCGCGGATGTCCCAGCTCGAATCGGGCATGCCGGTGTTTTATCTCTCTACTGGGGCGTGGAATGTCGCCCCTACGCTGCGCCGATTCCTGTCTCGAAACCTTTACCCCGTGGGCACCATGCTGCTCACCGACTGGGGTCCCACGCACGATCGACTTTTTCGTTCCGGACAAGAGCACAAGAAGCGACAGCTCGAAAAGCTGGCCAAGGATTTCCCGCACATCAAGTGGATCATGATCGGAGATGATGGCCAGCACGACGAAGCCATCTACGGGGAGTTCGAGGCCAACCACCCCGAGAACGTTTCGTTCGTTGCGATTCGCCAGCTCTCCACGTCTGAGGCGGTGCTCGCCGGCGGGCGACGCAAAGGTCTCGCCAAGGAGCTCCACGGCACCGCGCCGTGGGTCTACGCGCACGACGGCGCGGGCATGATTGAGCAGCTCACGAACCTTGGTGTGCTCGACGCAGGCGACACACCGATTCGGCGCTACAGCTAGGCCGAGCCGACTCTCTGGCTTTACGCCGGTTACGTGGTGCATCGCTAACCCTCAACCTGTCCTCCACACTTTGGTGTCCGTGGTTTTTCCTAACGTGGTGTTCGAAGATATATTCGAATTTCACGAGGAGCCTCCATGTACATCGACGAACCCGTACAGGTGGATCTCTCGGCCGGAGGAGTTCCGCTGTCGTTTCGCTGGCGCGGCATCAGCTACGCCATTGTCAGCGCGCCCGAACCGTGGCTGAGTCGCCGCGTGTGGTGGCGCAGTAACGATCGCGTCACCCGCGGTCAGACACCGCCGCTCGACGTGCCCACGTGGCGCGTGGACGCGATTGCC
>JBIIKT010000219.1:0-2689 GCA_044233055.1 Microbacteriaceae bacterium | reverse complement strand
CGTTCAGCCATGGCGAGAACGCCGAGGTCTGGCTGGAGGCACACGCCGACCGAATTCCCGACCTTGTGTCCACCGCATCCGAGGCAGCAACCACGTCGGAATCGGAAGAGGACGTAGCGGCCGAAGCAGCCGCCGCAGTCGGCCTGGACATCCCCACGCTTTCGGCAAGCGAGATCACCGACCTCGTTTTCTACGCCCCCGCCCTACCGCGCCCCGAGGCAACGACACGTGACCGTTGGGAGCGCGACGGCGATCCCTTTGATGAGCAGGGTTCTCTGCGGCGTCGTCAACGGCAGCGCGCGGGTGACAATCGCCCGCTGAGCGACGACGAATCGCGCACGGTAGTGAAAGTGCGTCTGCCGCGCGAGCCCGAACTCATTACCGAGCCCCAGCGCATTCGTGGCTCCACTCGACTGGAAGCCAAAAAGCAGCGTCGCCGCGATGGCCGCGATGTGGGTCGCCGCCGCACGGTTGTGACCGAGAGCGAATTCCTTGCCCGGCGCGAGTCGGTTGACCGTGTCATGGTGGTTCGTGAGCGCGAAGATCGCACGCAGATCGGCGTTCTCGAAGACACCGTTTTGGTGGAGCACTACGTTGCCCGGGCATCTGAGGCCAGCCTCATTGGAAACGTCTACCTCGGCAAGGTGCAAAACGTGCTGCCCTCAATGGAAGCAGCATTCGTGGATATCGGCCGCGGTCGTAACGCCGTGCTCTATTCGGGTGAGGTCGATTGGGACGCCGTCGAAAACAAAGACCAGTCACGCCGAATTGAACTCGCGTTGAAGCCGGGTGACAAAGTTCTCGTGCAGGTGACCAAGGATCCTGTCGGCCACAAGGGTGCTCGGCTCACCTCGCAGGTGTCGCTTCCCGGTCGCTACCTCGTTTACGTGCCCAACAACACCATGAACGGCATCAGCCGAAAGCTTCCCGAACCCGAGCGTCTCCGACTCAAGAAGATCCTTAAAGAGGTGCTTCCCGAGAACGTCGGCGTTATCGTGCGCACCGCCGCCGAGGGTGCCTCGGAAGAGCAGCTGCGCAACGACGTCGATCGCCTTCGCTCGCAGTGGGCCGCCATCTCGAGCAAGGTCGAGAAGGGCCAGGCGCCGGTGCTTCTGCACAGCGAACCCGACCTGCTGGTCAAGATTATTCGTGACGTGTTCAACGAGGACTTCACCAAGGTCATCATCGATGGACCCACTGTGGGTGAGACCATTCGCACCTACCTTGAGGGCGTGGCCCCCGAGCTTCTTGAGCGTGTGATTGACCACTCGTCATCGAAGGATTCATTCGTCGAATTCCGCGTGACGGAGCAGATCGAGAAGGCTCTCGACCGCAAGGTGTACCTCCCCAGTGGTGGGTCACTCGTGATTGACCGCACCGAGGCCATGACCGTCGTTGACGTCAACACGGGAAAGTTCGTGGGATCGGGTGGAAACCTTGAAGAGACCGTTACCAAGAACAACCTTGAAGCCGCAGAAGAAATTGTTCGCCAGCTTCGTCTGCGCGATATCGGCGGCATCATCGTGGTCGACTTCATCGACATGGTGCTTGAGTCCAACCGAGACCTGGTGCAGCGCCGTCTGATCGAGTGTCTGAGCCGTGACCGCACAAAGCATCAGGTTGCCGAGATCACCTCGCTCGGGCTCGTGCAGATGACCCGCAAGAAGTTGGGTCTGGGTCTGCTCGAGACGTTTAGCGAGCCCTGTGAGGTGTGTGCCGGTCGCGGCGTCATCGTCTTTCACGAACCCGTGACGCGCAGCAGGGCTGCCGACAAGCCCGCGGAGAAGAGTCGCCGTGGTGGCTCGGGTGCCAGTTCGGGTGGGGGATCCGGCCGCAGCCGCGGTGCCGTTGCCCCGAGCGGCGAAGTACACATCATCCCGGAGGGAGCATCGAGCGCTCTGGCAAAGATTGCGGCCTCCACTCTGTCTCAGTCGGATGACGCCGCAGGATCTTCTTCGGGAGCCTCAACCGAGACGAGCGAAGTGACGGAAATCCTTGACATTCCGGTCACCATCACGAAGGGCCGCCGCAAGAAGGCAGATGTCAATTCGGCCGCACTCGAGAGCGTATTGGATGCTCTCCCGGAGCCGTCTGACCCGGGTAAGGGTCGGCCAAAACGTCGTCGGGTCTCCACGGACAGCATCACGGCCGAGGTAACAGAGCCCGCAGTTTGACCCCACGCCAATTCCCGGGATATTCTTGAGTGTTGGTGTGCGTTCCACGTTTCCGTGGCGCGATTCCAGAGTTTTTATTGGCGAGACAGTCTCGCCCCCGTTTACGTGAGGTATGCACAGTGGTTTTCGCAGTAGTCAAGTCAGGTGGCCGCCAAGAAAAGGTTGAGGTCGGAACCATCATTACGATGGACCGCATCGCAGCCGACAAGTCGGGCATCATCACTCTTCCCGCCGTGCTTCTCGTGGACGGAGCCAAGGTCACGTCCGACGCCGCGTCACTCGCCAAGGTTGTTGTCACCGCCGAGGTGCTCGAAGACCTCCGCGGCCCCAAGATTGTCATTCACAAGTTCAAGAACAAGACCGGATACCGTAAGCGCCAGGGCCACCGCCAGGAGCTCACGCGGGTCAAGGTCACCGGAATCAAGTAAGGCGTCGAGGGAGCAACGAGAAATGGCACACAAAAAAGGCGCGAGTTCCACTCGCAACGGACGCGACTCGAACGCACAGCGTCTGGG
>JBIIKT010000218.1:0-2725 GCA_044233055.1 Microbacteriaceae bacterium | reverse complement strand
ACCGTCCGCGGTCGGGTGGTCGACGGTTCAGTCGTGATTCCCGAACTGGCCGAGCTGGGCGATGACTACCTGCGCGGCGTCTCGCGCATCATCGTGGTGGCGTGTGGCACGGCCTCCTATGCCGGTCTGGTGGGCGCCTATGCCATCGAGCAGTGGGCCCGCATTCCCGTTGATGTGCAACTGAGTCACGAGTTCCGCTATCGCGAACCCGTGATTACTGCTGACACGCTCGTGGTCTCGATTAGCCAGTCGGGCGAAACCATGGACACCCTCATGGCCGTGAAGTATGCCAGCGACCACGGTGCGCGCACCATTTCGATTTGCAACACTCAGGGCGCCACGATTCCCCGCGAGTCGGATGCCGTGATTTACACGCACGCCGGCCCCGAGGTTGCGGTGGCATCCACCAAGGCGTTTGTGGCTCAGATCACCGCGCTCTATCTCTTAGGCCTTCACGCGGCCCGCGTCCGGGGAACTCTGGAAGCGGCCGAACTAGTGCGCAATGCCGCTGAGCTAGAGGCCATTCCCGCCAAGCTGGAGCAGGTGCTCCTGACCGGCAGCACCGTGGCGCAGTTGGCCAAGTGGATGAGTGACACTCCGGCAGTGCTCTTCCTGGGTCGTCACGTGGGCTTTCCCATCGCGCTCGAGGGTGCGCTCAAGCTCAAGGAGCTCGCCTACATCCACGCGGAGGGTTTCGCCGCGGGAGAACTGAAGCACGGACCCATCGCACTCATCGATCACGGCCAGCCGGTCTTTGTCATCGTGCCGAGTCCGCGAAAGTCTGGCGTCATTCACGCCAAAGTTATTTCGAACATCCAAGAGATTCGCGCGCGCGGCGCACGCATCATTGCGATTGCTGAGCAGGGCGACGCAGCCGTTCTTCCCTACGCTGACGAGGTCATCCAGATTCCCCTGGCCGATCCCCTCTTCGAGCCATTCCTCGCCGTCGTGCCGCTGCAGATTTTTGCCATGGAGCTCGCACACGCCAAGGGTCTCGACGTCGACCAACCGCGCAATCTGGCCAAATCGGTGACGGTCGAGTAGTTCATGATTGTGGGCATCGGCGTCGACATCGTGGATGTGCAGCGGTTTGAGCGTGCCCTCACCCGCACGCCTCGCCTCATTGAGCGTCTCTTCACTCCGGCCGAGCGTGACAACACGATCAGCTCGCTCGCCGCTCGCTTCGCCGCCAAAGAAGCGTTCATCAAGGCCATGGGCGGTTCGGGCGAGTCTTCCTGGCAGGAGATGGAGGTGGTGTCCGCTCCGTCGAGGGCACCGCGCCTCACCCTCACCGGAAGCGCAGCCACGCTGGCTGCCGGCAACGGTGTGACGAATTTGCAGCTCTCACTGTCCCACGACGGGGGCCAGGCCATCGCGTTCGTTGTGGCCGAGGGGAGTGCGCCGTGATCGGACCAGAGTTTCGCGAAATTCAGATAGACCTCGGCGCTCTGCGCCGCAACGTGAGTCACTTCAAGACCGTCATCAGCGTGGAACACCTGATGATTGTGGTCAAGGCCGACGCTTACGGTCACGGTATGGTTCCGTGCGCGCGCACCGCCGTGGATGCCGGAGCCGACTGGCTGGGCGTGGTCGACGTGCAGGAGGCGCTGACGCTCCGACAGGCCGGTATTCAGGTGCCCATTCTCGCGTGGTTACACTCGTCGCGGGAAGACTTTCAGGAGGCGCTCGCAAACCGCATCACGATTGGCGTCTCATCGCTCGCCCAGCTGGATGCCGTGGCCAGCGCGTCGTACGCCTGGGCGGACGGTCCTGCGCCGATTCACCTGAAACTCGATACCGGACTCAGCCGAAACGGCATTGCCCCGGAAGAGTGGCGCAAAGTTTTTGAGCGCGCGAAGTATCACGAGGGTGATGGCGCCGTTGTTGTCGAGGGTATCTTCAGCCACCTGGCCGGGGCGGGCCCTCAGGCGGATCTTGCGGCACACGTCCTCTTCGAAGAGGGAATCGCCCACGCGCGCGACGCCGGACTCAACCCCAGCATCATCCATATCGCGGCCACGTCCACAGCGCTCACGTCTACATCGATGCGCTACAACATGGTGCGCATCGGCATTGGCGCCTACGGCGTCTCGCCGGATGACACCACGCCCGTCGCCGACCTGGGGCTCACCCCCGTGATGACCGTGCGCTCTCGGGTTGCCGCCGTGCGCAAGGTTCCTGCCGGCGTGGGCGTGTCGTACGAATACGACTACGTGACGTCGCAGCCCACCACGCTCGCGCTCGTGCCGCTGGGCTACGGCGAGGGAATTCCGCGGTCTGCCTCCAACGTGGCACCGGTAAACGTGGCCGGACAGGTGCGAAAGATTTCGGGGCGCGTGGCTATGGATCAGTTCGTCGTGGACATGGGCAGCGAGTGGGTGACCGTGGGCGATCCTGTCGTAGTCTTTGGAGATCCCAAGCGCGGGCATCCCAGCGCCTCGGATTTTGCTCGGGCGTGCGGCACGATCGGCTACGAGATTGTGACGCGCATGGGCGGTCGTTGCGTGCGCGTTTACGTGGAGCTGTAGTGGCCGAGGTCAACCTCACTGTGGCCACTCCCGAGGCGATGAACGAGCTGGGTCGCCGCGTGGCGGCAGAACTTCGTGCGGGCGATGTCGTCGTGCTGACGGGCGACCTGGGGGCCGGCAAAACAACTCTCACCCGCGGACTCGGCGAAGCGCTCGGGGTGCGTGGCGCGGTGACGTCACCCACGTTCGTCATTGCC
>JBIIKT010000217.1:0-2734 GCA_044233055.1 Microbacteriaceae bacterium | reverse complement strand
TTGGTTCGATAGAACAAATCCTTTACCGACGTCACGCCGGCGGGGTGTCCGACAACACCACCCCAGGTGATGGTTGAGTAACCGATCTTCATCGATCGTCCTTCCGTAAGTGATCAGACACCTCATTTGTCTGCAAGATTCATAATGACAGAAAAACACGTCTTTTATCGATAAAAATCATAACGTTATTTTTTTGTTACGTTCTTGCGTGTATTTTCTTCATATGGGGCAACCGGCCTACATGAGCGCGATGAGTAAAATTGAGAGGTGATCGAGATGCAGATGAGGTTCAGTGGCGTCAGTTCGGCCGCCCTCTTTCAACTGTTTCGAGACGGTCAGGCAAGAACCAAGGCGGAACTAGTTGAGATCACGGGCCTGTCTCGCTCGACCATTCAGTTTCGGATAGAGTCGCTCCTCGCGCTCGGCCTTATCGCTCCCGTCAGTGATGCCGTCTCCACCGGAGGTCGCCCGTCGGCTCAGATTGCCCTCAATCCCGCGGCCCGCATCATCGCTGCGGTTGACTTTGGTGCCACAATGGCGTCGCTAGCCCTCACCGACCTCAGCGGAAACATTCTCAGCCGCGCGTCAGTGGAGATGCCGATTGCTGACGGACCCGAAGTGTGTCTGGGCTGGATGGTCAAGCGGATCCGCTCTGAAATCGCCTCTGTGCAGCGCAAGGAAGCCGACCTCATTGCCATCGGCATCGGGCTCCCCGGCCCCGTGGAGTTCGCCACGGGACGACCTTCCAACCCGCCCATTATGCCGGGCTGGGACAACTTTGACGTCCCCGGTTTTGTCAATCAGCATCTCAAGGCAAACGTTCTCGTCGACAACGACGTAAACATCATGGCTCTCGGAGAGCAAAAGATTGCGTGGCCCGACGTTGAGAACATGATTTTTCTCAAGGCGTCGACCGGTATTGGTTCGGGCATAGTCAGTAGCGATGTGCTTCAGCGAGGTGCGGAAGGTATCGCGGGAGACATCGGACACGTGCAGATTGCGCGCGGCCGCGACGTTCCCTGTCGCTGCGGCAATCACGGCTGTCTTGAAGCCCTTGCGGCCGGTCCCGCTCTGGCGCAGCAATTGGCGGCGGCCGGCGCCATGTTCAACGGCGAACTTATCGACAGCCTGGGCGACGTCGTTGCGGCCACGAGGGCCGGCGACCTCGCCGCCATTCAGGCCGTTCGTCAAGCCGGTCGTGACATCGGCGAGGTTCTCACGACGTGCGTCAGCGTTCTCAACCCCTCTGTCATCGCCATCGGCGGCTCGCTCGCTTTAGCGGGTGAACACTTGCTCGCCGGCGTTCGTGAGGTTGTCTATTCGCGCTCAATGCCGCTGGCAACGGAGAACTTGACGATTGCGCAGTCGCGCGCGGGCAACGACGCGGGCATCATTGGCGCTAGCGTGATGGCTATAGACTTCGCCCTCTCTATGGAGAGCGTCGATGCGATGGTGACCGGCCTCGACTCCGGCGACGTCTAACGTTTCAGCTGTGTCGCAAGAGCCAATGTCGTGAGGCGCGCTTAGGTGCCGAGCTCAGCCTTTACGACGTGGGCAATTGCGTGCGCGAGCCGATCGGCGGTGGCCTGGTCGGCGGCCTCCACCATCACGCGCACCATGGGTTCGGTGCCCGAGGGGCGCAGCAGGACGCGGCCTGAGTCGGCAAGTTCGAGCGAAGCTTCGGCGACAGCCGTCTCGATGGCCGTGTTGCCGTGCAGGGCCCGGTGGTCGACTCCACGCACATTGACAAGAATCTGCGGATACACCGTCATAAGGCCGGCGAGTTCGTTGAGACTCTTGCCGGTGCGGGCCATCTCGGCCACGAGGTGCAGACCGGTCAGCACGCCGTCGCCCGTGGTGCCAAACTCCGACATGATGACGTGGCCGGACTGCTCACCCCCCAGGCCGTGGCCGCCCGCAGCCAGCGCCTCGACAACGTAGCGGTCACCCACGGCCGTCTCAACGACCGTGATGTCATGAGAGGCCATGGCGCGGTGCAGCCCGAGGTTACTCATCACGGTGGCCACGAGCGTGTTGTCAGGCAAGAGGCCGCGTTCTTTCATAGAAATCGCGAGGATGGCCATGATGTGATCGCCGTCAATCACGTTGCCCTCGGCATCAACCGCGAGGCAGCGATCGGCGTCGCCATCGTGGGCAATACCCACGTCGGCTCCTACCTCGCGCACCTTGGCGGCCAGAAGATCCAGATGGGTGGACCCCACACCGTCGTTGATGTTGTTGCCGTCGGGCTCAGCGCCAATCAGGGTTATTGTTGCGCCGGCGTTGGTGAATACCTGCGGGCTCACGGCAGCCGCTGCGCCGTGCGCGCAGTCGAGAACAACGTGGATGCCGTCGAGCCTCTGCGGCAGCGTGCTGAGCAGGTGCAGCGCGTAGCGGTCTTCGGCGTCGGCGAAGCGGCGGATGCGCCCGACCTCGCTACCGGTGGGAAGAAGCTTCTCAATGCCGAGGTGTTCCTCGATGCGATCCTCGACCTCATCGGGAAGCTTGACGCCGCCGTAGGAAAAGAACTTGATGCCGTTATCGGGCGCCGGGTTGTGTGAGGCAGAAATCATCACGCCAAAGTCGGCATCGATGTCTTTGATCAGATACGCACACGCCGGGGTGGGCAGCACACCGGCGTCGAGTACGTCGATGCCCGAGCTTGCCAAGCCCGCTGCCACGGCCGCCGCGAGAAACTCCCCGGAGATGCGTGGGTCCCGCGCGAGCACGGCAA
>JBIIKT010000216.1:0-2747 GCA_044233055.1 Microbacteriaceae bacterium | reverse complement strand
GCCTGAGCCTGAGGCCAAAAGGTTTGCCCGCACCCAAAACCCTGCGGGCCACGAGTACGGACTCGTCGGATCATCGCGTGCGACCATGCCCGACTCGGCTCGCTACCCGGACGCTGACTTCTCGGCAACCTGGCGCTTGATGCGCCACAGCATTCCCGAGAGTCCGCGCAGACGAAGCGGCGAGACGATCTTGGTGAGCCCGAGGGTGAGGGGAAAATCTTCGGGACACTCAAGAACAGCTTGGCTGGAGAGACCCGTGAGACCGTGCACCAAAATGGACGCAAATCCACGTGTGGTGGGCGCTTCGAGGGGAGCTGTGGCGTGCACGGACACAACGTCGTCATCAACGTCAACAATGATAAACACGGGCGACTGGCACTCTTCTACCCGTTCGAGTTCTTCTTCGTGTTCGGCATAGTGCGCCGGCAGTGGCGGAAGATCGTTGGCGAATTCCAGCAAAAACTCGAGCCGTGACCTCTCGTCGAGTTCGAGAAAACCGTCACGCGTATCTCTCAGCGCCGGGGGAGTTAAATCAGTCATCGAACCACAGTCAACCAGAGTGTTCGTGCTTGTGGTGCGTGGTGGCGAACTATGCGCGACCTGGCTCGGCTCCGACGGCAATGGGTGCCCGCACGAGGCTGCCCCACTCTGTCCAGGAACCGTCGTAGTTGCGCACCGTTTCAAAGCCGAGCAGATATTTCAGGGCAAACCAGGAGTGCGATGAGCGCTCACCAATCCGACAGTAGGCAATGACGTCGTCACCCTTGTTCAGCCCGGCGTCGTTGAGGTACAGCGCGTCGAGTTCGGCCCGAGACTTGTATGTGCCATCCTCGGCAACCGCACGGGCCCACGGCACACTGAGTGCTCCGGGTATGTGTCCGCCACGTAGTGCGCCCTCCTGTGGGTAGTTGGGCATGTGCGTGCGTTCGCCCGAATACTCCTCTGGCGAGCGAACGTCGATGAGCGGCTTGCCCAGGTGAGCAACGACATCATCGCGGAACGCTCGAATCGTTTCGTCGTTGCGCGTCACCAGCGGATAGGAGCCTGTGGCTACCGGAGCAACGTCGGTGGTGATATCGCGCCCTTCGGCAATCCACTTTTCGCGGCCCCCGTCGAGGAGACGCACGTCGGGGTGACCAAAAAGCTTGAACACCCACAGGGCGTACGTTGCCCACCAGTTCTTGTTATCGCCGTAGATCACAACCGTGTCGTCACGGGATATGCCGTGTCGGTTCATCAGCGCCTGAAAACCGTGGCCGTCGATGTAGTCCCGCACGACAGCATCGTTGAGGTCGGTGTGCCAGTCAATTTTTACCGCCCCCGCGATGTGGCCGACCTCATAGAGCAACACGTCTTCGTCGGATTCAACCACGACAAGACCCGGTGTGCCCAAGTTTTCAGCCAGCCATTCGGTGCTGACGATCACCTCGGGATGTGCGTAAGCCTGAAACTTTGGGGTGTTGTCTATGGGAATCGTCATGAGTCATCCTTACGCCGAGAATTTGTTGTCCAGTACAGCGCACTAGTCTGGGTGTTGTCTTCAGACTACGAGCGCACCGCGTGGTTCGCCTAATGTGCCCGAAACAATCCGAAACGAAGGACGCCCCCGCTCCATGACGGTAGCCGTAACCGCCCTCTGTGAGCGCTCGCCGTCGCTCAGCGCGGCTGACATCGTGGCCAACCTCGTGCCACCACAGCAGTTTGCTCAGGCGTCGTTTGCGTCGTACATTCCCGACGATGACTTCCCCTCTCAAGTCCACGCACGAGACCTTCTTGAAGGCTTTGCGAGTGCGTCGACTGCTGCCACCCCGGGCAAGCTCTTTGGGCGGAAACAGAAATCTGAGGATGTCCGCCCAGGCGTCTATCTCGACGGTGGCTTCGGCGTGGGTAAGACCCACCTTCTCGCGGCGCTCTGGCATGCCGCGCCGGGTCGCAAGAAGTACTTTGGAACGTTCCTGCAGTACACCTCGCTGGTGGGAGCACTCGGCTACGCGACAGCCGTTGAAGCGCTTCGAGGTTCGAGCCTGATTTGCATCGATGAGTTCGAGCTCGACGATCCGGGTGACACCATGGTGATGACCCGCCTACTCGGTGAACTCGTGTCAACCGGAACTCGGGTGGCCGCGACGAGCAACACCCCGCCCCACGCACTCGGTGAGGGACGATTTGCGGCCGCTGACTTTCTTCGCGAGATCCAGGCGTTGGCGGCACACTTCGAAACGGTTCGAATCGACGGAACAGACTACCGCAAGAGGACGGCCGTGGGTTCAGCAGCCGTGCTTTCTCCCGCGGACTTGGAGAAATACGTTGACTCGGCTCGAGACCGAGGTGAGAGCGTGACGGTCGATGCCTTCGATGATCTGCTGGCTCATCTCGCCACGGTGCACCCGTCAACGTACGTTCGCATGATTGAGGGTATCGACGCGATTGCCATGACCGGCGTTCACGTTCTCACCAACCAAACCGATGCGTTGCGCATCGTGGCTTTCATCGACAGGGTTTACGACGCCCAGATTCCCGTTCGGTCTTCCGGTGTTCCCCTCAGTGAGATTTTTGGCGGCGACATGATCAACGGGGGATACCGCAAGAAGTACCTCCGCTGCATGTCGCGACTCATCGCGCTCACCAACAGCTAGGGCGTATCGCCGAGTCAACTCGGCTCATGTGGCTGTGGGCGTAACACGATCGACACACGCCGTCCCGCTTTGTAACTCTGTCGAAACGTACGTAACGATTTTCGGAAACAG
>JBIIKT010000013.1:0-9764 GCA_044233055.1 Microbacteriaceae bacterium | reverse complement strand
TGGAGCCGACACCGGTTGAGCCGGTGAAGCTCACCTTGCGCAAACGGCTGTCGGCCATCACCGCGGCCGAAACATCGCCCGACGTTGACGTGTGAATGAGGTTAACCACCCCGGGCGGGAATCCCGCCTCGTTCAGGGTTTGTACGAACAGCGCCGCCGTGAGGGGCGTCTCACGCGCAGACTTCATCACCACCGTGCAACCGGCGGCCAGAGCTGCGCCAGCCTTTCGCGCCGACATGAGCATAGGAAAGTTCCACGGTGTGACGAGGAAGCTTGGACCTACCGGCTGGTGCGTCTCGATGACGCGATATCCGCCGGGAGATCCCTCGGCGTAGGTTCCGTGGAGGTGGGCGATCTGCTCGGTGTACCAGAGAAAGAATCCGGCCGAAAGGTTGAACTCCGCCATTGCTTCGGCGCGCGGCTTGCCGCTCTCGAGCACCATGACGTCGGCAAAAGCATCGGCGCGCTCCATCAGTAGTGCGTGAGTGCGGTGAAAAAGATCGGCGCGCGCGCGAGGAGCCCAGAAGCGCCACTCGTGTGACGCGGCCACAGCCGCATCAAGGGCGCGCAGGGCATCAGCGGGGATCCCGTCAGACATGTGAGCAATCGTCGACTCATCCGCAGGATTAGTCACGCCGTACTTCTTTTGGGTTTCTTCCCAAGCGCCGGCAATAAACAGCCCGGTCATGACGGTGTGGCCGCGGAGTTCGGCGACGGGAGGAGTTTTCTGAGCCATGTTTAGCCACACTTCCTTGAATAACGGTTTACATACAATCCCCCGGGAGACGGGGAAAAATTCCGACGAGAACTTATAATGGGGTAATCTCGTAATACGATACTACGGTCTGCCCCGCTGGCCACGAAGTTTCGGTTGGTTGGAACTACCCCTCGACGTAACGATGCGGGGAGGCGCACTCTGAACGCAGGAGTGCACAGAAAAGGACTAGCGGTAGTCGTCACTGCCGGGTAAAAAGTACTTGTAGGGCGCAACAAGGAGGTGTGTTCATGAGCGAGTTGTTTGACAACCGTGTCACGGGCAAAGCCAAGGAAACGTTCTTCGCCAGCCTCAACGAGGGCGAGGCGCAAACCACCGAGCTCCTCGCCTCGTGGCAGCGATCTCAGGCCGCCATTGGCGACCCGGGTAACCTCCACGATGTCCCGCACGTTCCCGAAGCACTCTTGGACGAGCACTTGCTCGACATGTTTGGCGCACCCCTCAACCGCTTCGCGGAAGACCTTGAAGGAACGGGGTTGGCACTTCTGCTTGCCGACTCGCGCGGTCAGATACTGGAGCGCTGGACCGAAGACCGTCAAGCCCAAAGCCACCTCGACCGCGTTGGCACACTTCGCGGTGCCGTGTTGGCCGAAAACGTTGTCGGAACCAACGGTGTGGGTACGGTGGCCGCGCTCGGCAAGCCCGTTCAGATCCGCGGCACCGAGCACTTCGCCGACTTTTACCAAGATGCCGTCTGCACGGGTGCACCCGTTCTGCACCCTGTGACCAAGAAGCTGCTGGCCATTCTCACGATCTCCTGTGACATGACGCCGCGCAGCGATCTTCTCAAGCCGCTCGTTCGCACCATGACGTCGCAGCTCGAGCAACACGTCCTCTCGGTTGAGCAGCCCAACTCGCGCGAAATGCTCAATCTCTTCATGGAAATCTCGCGCTCGCGCAACGTTCCCGTGGTGGCCTTCGGCCCGTCGGGAGCCATGATTCAAAGCTCTCGGGCTAACACGCTGGCCCCTCATGACATGAACCTCATCCGACTTCTCAGCGAGGAGCGCCGCCCCAACGGCTCATACGTTCTCGAACTGTCGACCGGTCCGGTGCGACTCGACCTCACCTCGGTGGGTCCCAACAACAGCGTCGTTGTTGTTGGCGACAGCGTCGACCGTCGATCGCGGACTCCGCAACCCAAGCCGCTCACCGTGAACGCCGGCCGTTCGCCGGAGTGGTTGGGCGTGACGAGCCAGGTTGACCGCGCACGCATGACCCCGGAACCCACGTTGTTGGTGGGTGAGACGGGTGTAGGCAAGACGTCACTTGCGCTCAAGGCGCCGTACATAGCTGGATATCTCACGAAGTCGGTGCTCTGCGACGCGGCCGAGCGCCACATCATTGGCTCGCGCGAGTGGTTGACAAAACTCTCCGCCCATCTCCAGGCTGATTCGGTCGTCGTGGTGCGAGGAATCGAGACACTCGACGTTCCCGCTCTCGACGGCATGCGTGCACTGCTCGAGGCGCAAGAAACCACCGTCCCGGTTCTGATGACGCTCACCTCGGACAACCCCGAAGAGATTCGTGTGAACGAGCTACGCTTCGGAGCTCGCAGCATCCGCGTTCCGGCCCTTCGTGACCACCTCTCCGACCTGCCCGATCTGTGGCAGGCCATCGCCGAGTCGCTGGCGCCAAGCGCGCGACTCATCGCGGCGCCCGAGACCCTGTCGCTCCTCATGGCGTACTCGTGGCCCGGCAACGTTAAGGAACTCCGTCGACTGATCAGCCAACTCGTCGCCTCCGGCAAGACGGGTACGGTCACCCCGAGTGACTTGCCCTCAGCCATGCAGAGCTCGAAGACGCTGTCCATGATTGAGCGCGTTGAGCTCGAGGCAATTCGCAAGGCGCTGCAAGAGGCCAAGGGCAACCGCGTCAAGGCTGCCGACATCTTGGGGGTTTCGCGCGCCACGGTGTACCGCAAAATGAAGGCGTACCGCATCTCGGGAGAGTAGTCACGCTGAGCTTGCTCGAACATCGCGCGACTCCTCTGGTTCCGTTACGCGCGAACCGTTTGCGATTCAGTGGCCGCCCGTCGCGCCTTGATCGACTGCGATACCATCGGCACAATGGCGCGGGCGAGAATGACGATCAGCAGAACGACCGCCTGAGCAATGAGCTGGAATGACTCCTGCCAGCCCACAGCGCGCAACAACTGACCCAGCTGCGTGAGGAAGAGCGCGGCCACGCCGGTTGAGATCAGGGCGGCGCGACCACCCGTGAGGGCCGTGCCGCCCAGCACCACGGCCGTAATGGTGGGCAGCAGGTACTTGTCGCCGTAGAAGAGTGGCGGTGTGGTCACGTAGCCCGCGTAGAGAATGGCCGCGATACCGAAGGCCGCACCGGCCAGGGCGTAGGCCATGGTCTGGTACAGGGTCACCCGGAATCCCACCGCGCTGGCAGCGCGCTCGCTCACGCCCACGGCCGTCAGTTTGCGACCCACGATTGATCGCTGAGCAATAAACCCACCCACCACGATAACGACCACCGCAATGATCAACGCGTTGGGGACGATGCCCACCGCCCCCTTGGTGAAGTCTGCGATTTCCTTCGGAGCTCCGGCCGGAGTTCCATTGGACAGTGCAAATACGGTGCCGAGCAGGATCGCGTTCATACCTAGAGTGACCACCAGTGGCATCACGCCAAAGCGGGTCACAATAATCCCGTTGATGAGTCCGGCAATGGCCGGGAGGATGATGGCTCCAGCAATTGCGGCCCACACCGGCCAGCCGTACCACTGCGACAGTCCCGTCACGAGTCCTGCCCCAAAAGCCATCATTCCGGGCACCGACAGGTCGAGGCCACGTTGCTGAATAACGAGCATCTGGCCCACGGCCGCGATTGCCAGCACGGCCGCAAACGGCAGCATGCTGAGGAGCGCCGATGCCTTGAGACTACCCGGCGCTACCAGAGGGCTCACGGCAAAGAGCACGACCGTGGCAATCCAGATGGGAGCCTGCCCGCCGCCCAAAACCCGACGCCACATCGATTCCATTTTCAGGGCCGATGCACTCTCGGGGTTTGTTGTCATCTTCGCGAACATCATTTTCTCCTCAAACGGCGCAGCTGTGCGTAAAGAATTGCGGCGCCCACGGTGATAACGCCGGGGAGCCAGTAACCCCAGGCCCCGGAGAGACCCAGGAACGTGGGAACGCTGAGAATCTGAGCCACCAGGATGCCCGCGGCGATAATGCCAATGAACGATCCGCGGCCACCAAAGATACTGGCACCGGCCAAGACCACAACGGTTACCGAGGTGAGTGTGAACGAGAGTCCCGGCCGGCCGTCACCGATACCGATCTGCGACATCAGAATCACGGCCGTGGGCATGACCAGGAACGCCGTCACCACGTAGGAGATGAGCTGGACCTTCTTGACCTTGATGCCCTGACGTTCGGCAGCCTCGATGCGCGATCCCACTGCGCGCAGTTCGACACCGAAGCGACTACGCCGAAGCCCCCACTCGAGCAGCAGTGCAATCACAATGGCAATAATCGTGATGACGGGGAAGAAGCCAATCTTCGCAAAGATGAGGTCGGTCACCGCGGGCGTAATGATTCCGCCGGGAACGGTGCGCATCGTAAACAGAGTTCCCTGCAGGGCCAGGGCGATTGCCAGTGTCACGACCACCGGATTGAGATTGAACTTGGTCGTGAGATAACCGTTGATGAATCCCACCGCAAGGGCCGCCACAATCATGAGGCCAATGCCAATAAAGATGTTGCCGCCGTCGATGACGAAGAAAGAGGCGATAACGACCAGGAAGCTGAGCAGGGGGCCCACCGAGAGGTCGAATCCGGACCCCAAAACAACCACGTGCTGGGCGGCACCAATCAATATAAACATTGAGGCCGTAAAGAGAATCGAGTTCAAACTGAACGGTGAGAAATAGGCGCCGTTTGTGGCGCCCACAAGACCGGCAATGAGCAGCACGACGATACCCAGAACCGCGGCGGGGGATGAATCGCCGCGCATCCAGTTGCGGAAACGCGTTGACCGCGAGCGGAGCTCATCGTTGCGCTTACGCTCGGTGGTTGAGGTCAGTTCTGCGCGGGTGATCTCCGCCTCGGTGACCTTCTTGCCCTCGAGTTCGGCAATGATGGTTCCGCGCGACATGATGAAGACGCGATCGCACAAACCCTCGAGCTCGACGCCGTCGGAGGACAGAATGACCACAGCTGCGCCGTTGTCGGCCGCTCCTCGAACGATTTGATAAATGTCGACTCGGGCGCCCGCGTCCACTCCCTGCGTGGGCTCCTCAGCAAGCAGAACCTCCGGTTCCGAGAGAAGCGTACGCGCGAGCACGACCTTTTGCTGGTTTCCGCCCGACAGAGACGAAATGGGCGTTCGGGTCGAGGGCGTCTTGATGGACTGTCGCTCAATCTGCGCGGCCGCCACCTTGTTGACCCATGAGTCGCGAACAAATCCGAGGGTTGACACCGCCCGCAGGGTTTTCATCACAATGTTCTCGCCCACGGTCAGCGGCATAAACACGCCCTCGCCGTGACGGTCCGAAGGAACGTAGACGGCGCCCGCACGGGCCGACGCGGAGTTGCTTCCGAGGCGGAGTTTCTTGCCCGAGATGGTGACCGAACCGGTGGCGGCTTCAACTCCCGCTAGAGCCCGAATCACCTCTGCTTGGCCGTTGCCCTGAACCCCCGCGATGCCGATGACCTCGCCGGGTTTGACGCTGAAGGAAATGTCGTGGAAGCCGCGGCCCGAAAGGTTGGACACGACGAGCTTGTCTTCGGCCCCCGACTGAATTGACTTGCCCTTGGGCGGGAAGACCGTGTCCAGAGCGCGGCCGATCACCAGCTCGATAATCTCGCTCTCGCTCACCGCCGAAGCTTTGAATGTGCCGCGGACGGCACCGTCACGCAACACCGTGATGCGGTCCGAAATCTCTTTGACCTCGGGGATGCGGTGAGAGATGTAGACCACAGCGGCAGAGCCCTCGGTGATTGTTCGCACGCGACGGAAGAGGCGTTGCACCTCTTCCTTGTTCAGGTGCTCCGTGGGCTCGTCGAGAACAAGGATGCGGGGCTTGAGCGCAAGCGCCTTGGCAATCTCCACAACGAAACGCTGCTCCACAGAGAGGTCTGAGACACGCGCTCGGGAATCGATGCCCATCTGCCATGGGTCCAGGTGTGCTTGAGCCCACTCCGGTGCGCGCTTCAGGCCACCCTTGCTCGTGAGGCCCGCCCCGATGGCCATGTTCTCGGCAACAGTGAGGTCGGGCAACAGTGCAGGGTCCTGGCGAACGATGGCCAACCCCAAACGACGGGCTTCCCGGGGCGATCCAGGCGTGAGTGGTTCCCCGCCGATCTCAATGGTTCCCTCTTCAGCGACGAGGGCACCCGAGGCAACTGCCATGAGGGTTGATTTTCCTGCACCGTTCTCACCGATGAGGGCGTGGACCTCACCCGCAACAACCTCGAGGTTGACGTCCTTGAGCGCCTTGACACCCGGAAACGACTTATTGATTCCGGAGAGCTTGAGCAGCATGGTTCCCGGTGCCACCGTGATGTCGGGCTCGATAGATATGGGCTGGCTCGCCGGGGCTGGAGCTGTGCGCGACTTCGTCGTTTTCGCCACGATGTTTACCTCGTTTAGGGATAGTTGAAGAGACGGGGGACGGTAGCGAATTACTGGGCTAGGTAACCGCCATCGATCAGTAGCTCTGACCCGGTCATAAAGCTCGATTCGTCGCTCCCCAGGAATACCGCGCCCTGAGCGATCTCCACCGGCTTACCGGCGCGACCCATGGGGGTCATCGAAACGACCCAGGCGTTGACCTCGGGGGCCTGCGAGTCGGTCAGCGGTGTCTCGATGAAGCCGGGTGACAGAGAGTTGATGCGAACACCCGTGGTGGCGTAGGTGATGGCCGCATTCTTCGACATATTGAGGACTGCGCCCTTGGTGGCGTGGTAGGCGTGTGCGCCGACAACGGCGGCGCTACCCCAAATGGACGCGACGTTGACGACGGAGCCGATTCCCTGCTTGACCATGTGCGGGATAACCTCACGCATACCGAGGAACACGCCTGTCTGGTTGACACCCACGACGCGCTCCCAGTCCTTGAGACTCAGCTCCGTGAGGGGGTCGTAAGCAATGATGCCGGCGTTGTTCACGAGGATGTCGATGCGCCCGTGCTTCGACATCACGTGATCGACAACCTTCTTCCAGTCGCCTTCCTTAGCAACTTCCTGCTGCATGTACTCAATGCCGGCAGGGAAGTCGTGCTTTGCGGATTGGCTCGTGGCAATGACTGTGGCGCCCTCTTGGGCGAAGACTTCGGCGATAGCGCGGCCAATGCCGCGGCCTGCGCCGGTAACTATGGCAACTTTTCCTTCAAGACGATTCATGAGAGTCCTCGGGTGCTAGAGACAGCGAGTCAATCTCGGTGAGACTTCGCCGTCGAAGTGGTGTGGGGATAAGTCGAGTGTGGTGCACTCTGGTGCCGAGAGCAAGAGCTCCCGGCACCAGAGTGGTCGTGCTAGTTGGTTCTACTGGAAGAGAGCGTTCAGCTCTGCGACCGAGAGACCTGACGAGTTGATGGCGTCATTCGGGAGATCCTTCTCACAAATGGGCATCTTCTCGGGGTCGGTCGAGTCCTCAATGATCTCCAGGTCGTAGATCGAGGGCTCGCTGTTGGCCAGCTTGTTGTACCAAGCGAGGCCCTTGTGCAGGGCAGGTACACCCATCCAGTTACGCGACGACATGGTTGCGATCTGGTACTTGGGCTGCGTGTCCTTGTACTCGTACCAGAGACATGCGAACTGGTTCGAGTCGTTTGCAGACCACGGCGGAATCGGAACACCAGCAGCGATGAACGCTTCGATACCACCAACAGAGCCTCCACCGTAGTCGGAGACGATTCCGTCAATTGCACCGTTGTACTTGGTGATCAGACCAGCAATAACTTCCTTGGTCTTTCCGGGCTCCCAGTTGGTCTCAACCGGGATGTCACCCATCTCGACGTTCAAGAGGTTGACTCCGGGGTTCTCAGCAACAGCCTCTTTCACGCCGTCGTAGACAGCCTGCGAGTAGGAGTTACCGGCGGTTCCACCGGCCATAAGGAGGTTTCCCTCGCCACCCATCTGCTCGATGGTCCACTTTGCGAGACCGTAGCCGTAGGTGTTGACGTTCTCGGAGACACAGTCAACGAAGTCAACTCCAGGCACGCCAGCAGGAGGACAAGCGATGATCGGCACGAATGCGGTGCCGGCCTCCATTGCCTTCTTGATGGTCGGGAGCAGAGCGTCGCCACCGTCGGTGAACGAAACGATTACGTTGACGCCCTGGGCAACCAGCGAGTTGATGTCCGCAATGGCCTTCTGAGTGTCAGCGTTGGCATCGGTGTAGATGATGTCCGTGATGTTCTCGCACTTGGCAGCTTCCTTTTCGAAGATGGCACGCGTGGTCTTGCGCCACGAGTTACCGCCGAAGCCGTCAGCGAATGCAACCTTGATGGGCTCGGTGCCACAGAACGTCTGGATGTCTTCGATCTGACCTTGCAGACCGACGATTCCGACCTCGTTCTTGACTTCTTCGCCACCGCCGCCCGAGCCGCCTGCGCTACAGGCAGTCAGGACAAGCGCGCTTGCTACGGCGAGTGCCGTAACAACTGCAACTTTCTTTGACTTGATCATGTGATCTCTTTCTCTTGAGTTTCTAGCGAAAGGTAGGACACCCGCTCGGGTGAACGAGGTCCCGGGTGAAGCCTCCGGACGGGCAGCCCCCGCCACGTGGTGACGAGGTAGTCAGCTTTGACAGGGCGACCAGTCTTTTGGTTTCGGTGAATCTATTGCTCCGGCCACTCCCAACGAGGTGAAGGGGGCAACCGAATCCGAGGCGGATGCCCCGGTGTTTCTTCACTCTTTCAGCAAAACCTGCGGACTGTATGAGTCACGTTGCGAACCAAGTGACTCAATTTGAGACAACGCTTTTTTGTCGCCACAACTACCGGCAATCTGAGATGGCACGAATACTTCAGGTGGCGCGTTGCCCGCCCGGAGTATTTGGTCATTTACTACCCAACATCACGTCGACTCATTCACATTGAGTCATTCACATTGAGTCATCAAGAGGAGCGCACCATGGCGGCACCGCGGCCAACAGACCTTCTGGGCGAAATCTACGACCACTGGATCGTGGAGCTCGGCAAATTGGGCGATGCCCCCCTGTCGACAGAGCTCCTGCGGCTCATTTTTGACGACTGGCAGCGCGCCACCGCGGAGCCCGAGAATGTGACATACAAGAGCACCAGCATCGGTGGGGTTCGCGGCATTCTGGCCACACCGGCCGGCTCAGACCCCACACAGATGCTCATCCTGATGCACGGTGGCGGATTCGCCCTCGGATCATCGGCAAGTCACCGCAAGTTGGGCGGTCACCTCGCCAAGGGGCTCGGCACTGTGTGCTTCATTGCCGACTTCCGCCTGGCTCCCGAGTTCAAGTTTCCTGCCCAGATTCACGACGGCGTGGACATCTACAAGGCTCTTCTCGCCGAAGGTTTCGCACCCGAGAACATCACTCCGGTGGGGGACAGTGCTGGCGGAAATCTCGCCATCAGCATGGTCTTCGAAATGATGAACCAGAAGCTTCCCCTCCCCTCACAGGTCATCACGATGTCTCCCTGGCTCAACATGGAGAACACCGGCGTCACTATCGAGACCAACAACGACACCGACTTTCTCATCACCCGCGAAGGACTGCAGGGAAACATCGATCGTTACATCGAGGGCGCAACCAGCCCCACGAACCCCATGGCGAATCCTCTCTACCAAGACTTCACGGGATTTCCGCGCCTCTACATCTGTGCCGGCGATATCGAATCACTCTTCGACGACAGCGTCCGCCTCAACGAGCTGGCCGTCGCCGCCGGCGTTGACGTGACGTTCTCCATCGGCAAGGGAATGCAGCACGTCTATCCCTTCCTCGCGGGTAATCACCCACGTGCCGACGAAGAAATCGCCCTCATGGCCGC
>JBIIKT010000215.1:0-2755 GCA_044233055.1 Microbacteriaceae bacterium | reverse complement strand
GTCGAAGGAAGCTGGAGCGCGGGGCTCACGCATTTGCTTCACGAACGACAGTGACATTGCCATGTCGGCTGCTCCCAGTGGACGAATCGTGCAGAAGAACGCCACTCACGACATCGGCGTCGCGGGACCTCTCTCGGCAGATTCCGAACTCTGCTTTGCCGGCTGGAATTCTCGAGAAGAGATGATGAAAACCCGGGAGTCCCACTGGGCGTGGGATTACACCATCGTCGATTCTGTTGTTGCCGTGAGCATTGACGGTAACTACAACGCACTCACCTTTTACGCACGCAACCCCAACATTAATCTCCCAATGATCTACTGGAACCAAAGCCCCGCAACGATTCCTTATTGGACCGGAAGCCAATTTGGTATCGGCAACTCTCTTAACGGTGACGTCTCAGGCCACTCTTTTACGGCGACCCGTCGAGAGGACAGCGAGTATTTCAAAGAGTTTCTCGTTAGATTCACGCAGTAGTCGCCTACGGTAGGGGGCCGCGACGCGCAAAGATGCCCGCGAACAGGGCGTGCAGCAACGGTAGCGCCGAGACGGAAAGCAAGGTAATGCCCACCGTCTCGTTGCGATCGAGCACGATGAGGCCGCCCACAAAAAGCGCGGCAAACAGAATGGCCGAGATGAGGCGACGCACGGTCCGGTTGAGCGTGCGCGTTCTGCGCTCGAGTTCGGGTGTGCGCACGGAAAGCTGACCGAGCTCGGCTCGCGAAATGAGGGCGTCGATGCGCTTGGGTAGCTTGGCGGCCAGCTGCAACGTCGACAGGCCGTCGCCCAAGAAGGCCCGAACGACGTTGCCACCCTCGGCGCGCACAAGTTTTGCCGAGTAGGGTTCGACGGCGTTCCACAGGTTGAACTCGGGGTTGAGCGAACTGCACATGCCCGAGATGAGGGAGAGGGCTCGCACAACGAGCAAGAAGTTCTCCGGAAACTGGAACGGGAGCGCCCGAACCACGTCGGCGAATTCCCTCGCGAACGCCCGGTACTCCTGCGGGTCAACCTTCTGCAGCTCGGCAAAGCCCATCCCGCCAAATCGGTCGAACAGCTTGATAAAGGCGCGCTCGAGTTCGACGGTATCGGCACTCGGCATGAGCACGCCCACGTCGCGCATGCCTTCAATCATTCCGGCGCCGTCGCGCGACGCGGCCGCGATCAGCGTTGACCGCAGCGCTTTCGCGAGGCCCGCCGGCACCTGGCCCATCATGCCGAAGTCGATAAACGTGAGCCGCCAGTTCGGTGCTGTCTGCCCCGGGGACGGCGGGAGCGGTTGCACGAACACGTTGCCCGGGTGCGGATCGGCGTGAAAGAAGCCATCCATGAGCACCTGATCGAGCATCACGCGCGCGAACTCGTTGGCAACCTCGTGCGGATCAATACCGGCGGCCCGCAATCCGTCGAGGTCGGTGATCTTGATGTCGGTGACATCTTCTTGCGTCAGAACCCTGCGGGTAGAGCGCTCCCACACCATTTCGGGAACGCGTACGCGCGGGTTATCAGCAAAGTTCTCACCAAAGCGCTCGGCGTTGGCACCCTCGTTGAGGTAGTCGATTTCCTCGAGGCAGGTAGTGGCGAACTCCTCCATGAGCCGGGGCATGTCGGCTCTCCGGTTGATCAGGCGAATGCGGCTGAGCCACCCGGCCACCTTACGAAGTGCCATGAGGTCCACGGCCACCACGGTGTCGATTCCGGGGCGCTGAACCTTGATCACAACGTCTTTCAGGCCGGTGAACTCTTGGTCGTTCGTAGAGAGAACGGCACGATGCACCTGGCCGAGAGAGGCAGCAGCCAGTGGCTCGGGGTCGACCCAGCTGAACGCCGTTTCGAGCGGAACGCCAAGCTCACGCTCGGCGAGGGCGCGAATGGCATCGAACGGCACCGCGGGCACTTCGTCTTGCAGGCCGATGAGCTCGTTCGTAATCACCGGGGGAAGCACATCCAGGCGGGTAGACATGAACTGACCCAGCTTGATCATGAGGCCACTGAGGTCAATCGCGAGTCCGTGGAACCGGCGCGCAATCAGCGTGAGCCGGCGTGTTCGGGTGCGAGCCGATATGGCGCGCAGACCGATGCGCGGGAGGACAAGTTCAAACCACCATGTCGAGACCAACTGACGCGCGGCAAAGCGAACGATGCGTCGATAGCGCGTGCGCGATCTGCGCGCTGTCAGGGGCTCGCTGGCGATGCCTGATGTGAGTGTGGCCACACTCTAATCTTGCGCCAACATCGCCTTAAGTTTTTTCGCCGCCTCGTCGAGCACTGCCGTGGCCTCATGGATTTTGTCATCTTTGGCTTTACGGGCAACGTCAGCGGCAGCGCGGGCGAGCGCGATACCGGCCATGGCGAGCGCGCCACGGGGACCGGATTCCCGGTCACTCCCGGTGACCCACGGTGCTGTGGTTGCTGACTCGACGTCGGCTACCTCTTGGCCGGTCTTGGTGAGTGAGTAGGTGCGTCGGCCAGCGGCCTCTTTAGAAACGATGAGCCCCTCGTCGGCGAGCAGCTGGAGAGTGGGATAAACCGAGCCTGCGCTGGGTTTCCAGGCACCTCCACTGCGCGTCTGAATCTCGTGGATGATCTGGTAGCCGTGCATGGGCGACTCGGCGAGTAACCGGATGATGGCCGCGCGCACGTCGCCGCGCTTCATGCGCATGTCAACGTTGCGCGTGAACTGCTTGCGCAAATCGTCAAGCGTTTCCCATGCGGAGGCACCCAGCCTCATGCCTTCGGAATTCTTAAACCAGGACT
>JBIIKT010000214.1:0-2810 GCA_044233055.1 Microbacteriaceae bacterium | reverse complement strand
ACGGATGCCCAGCTGGCCGGATTCCTCGTCGCCCTGCGGGCGAAAGGCGAAACGGTCGACGAAGTGGTGGGTTTTCGTGATGCCGTATTGAGCAACGCGGTGGCACTGCCGGTGTCCTCACGGGCGCTCGATATCGTGGGAACAGGGGGCGACAATCACAAGACCGTGAACGTTTCGAGCATGGCGTCCATCGTCTGTGCTGGCGCCGGAATACCCATCGTGAAGCACGGAAACCGGGCAGCGTCGAGCGCTTCGGGGTCATCGGATGTGCTGGCCGAGCTGGGCATAGACCTGTCGCTTTCCCCGCAGGAGCTTGCCGAGGTCTTTGCCGAGGTCGGTATTGTCTTTGCGTTTGCCGCGGCATTTCACCCAGGGTTCCGACACGCCGCCAAAGCTCGCACAGAGCTCGGAATTCCGAGCATCTTCAACATCTTGGGTCCGCTCTGCAACCCGGCCCGACCGGAAGCTAACGCCGTCGGTGTGGCGAGCATCGAGCGTGTACCCCTGATTGTGGGAGTACTGCAGAACCGCGACGCTTCCGCACTTGTATTTCGTGGTGATGAAGGGCTTGACGAGCTCAGCATCGTGGGCCACTCCCGAATGTGGGAGGTTAACCGCGGACGCGTCGTGGAACACGACATCGATCCCCGCGAGTTGGGGATTCAGGTCGCAACCCTCGACGACATTCGCGGCGGGAGCCCCCTCGAGAATGCCGCCATCGCTCGTGACACGTTTGCCGGAAAGATTGGCCCCGTTCGCGACATTGTGCTCCTCAACGCGGCAGCGGGAATGGTTGCTTTCGATCTCATCGATCACCCCGAGTCTGCAGACACTCACATTGCTGAGCGCCTCACGCAGGCAATGGCACGCGCGGCCGAGGCGATTGATTCGGGTGCGGCGGCCGACAAGCTGGCAGCGTGGGCGTTGGCAACGCAGAGCCGTTCTCACGGAGGCACCTAAGGTTTGTCGTTGCGCTAGGGCCGGCACAAGTCCCGCCCGTGAGTGACCGTCAAACTAGAGAGCGGGGGAGTCGTCGTCAATCCAGTCGAGGCTCTTAGAGACCGCTTTGCGCCACACGCGCATGTGGCGATCGCGCTCCGATTCTGACATCGCCGGAATCCACCGAGCATCTTCGGCCCAGAGGGCACGCAATTCATCGGTGTCTTTCCAGAAACCGACCGCCAGGCCGGCAGCAAAAGCAGCGCCCAGTGCCGTCGTTTCACTCACCGATGGTCGTAAGACGGGGAGTCCGAGTACGTCTGCCTGAAATTGCATGAGGAACTCGTTCTTGACCATGCCCCCGTCGACCCGAAGGTCCGGGATGCTCACGCCCGTGTCGGTCGACATGGCATCCACCACATCCCGTGTTTGCAGGGCGGTGGCTTCGAGGGCGGCCCGGGCGAGGTGAGCACGATTGACGTAGCGCGTCAGCCCCACAATGACGCCCCGTGCGTCGGTTCGCCAATATGGCGCAAACAGCCCGCTAAACGCCGGCACGATTACCGCACCACCGGAGTCCTGCACGCTCGTCGCGAGAGCTTCGATCTCGCTGGCGTCGCTAATCAAGCCCAAGTTGTCGCGAAGCCACTGAACGAGAGAGCCCGCGACGGCTATTGATCCTTCCAGCGCGTAGTTCGCCGGTTCTGACCCAAGTTTGTAGGCAACCGTCGTGATGAGTCCGTTGGTGGAGTGCACGATGTCGGTACCGGTGTTCATGATCAAGAAGCAACCGGTTCCGTAGGTGTTCTTCGTCTCGCCCGAGCTAAAGGCGGCTTGGCCGAACGTGGCCGCCTGCTGATCACCGAGAATTCCCGAAACAGGAACACCGCTGAGTGGACCTACTGCCGTTCCGTAAATCTCGGAAGACGAGCGGATCTGGGGCAACACGGCTCTCGGAACGCGAAAAACGTCGAGGAGGCCATCGTCCCACTCAAGCGTGGCGAGACTCATCAGGAGTGTGCGCGAGGCATTTGTGACGTCGGTGGCATGAACACCACCGTCAACACCACCCGTGAGGTTCCACAGCAGCCAGGTGTCGGGAGTGCCGAACGCCAGCTCGCCGGCTGCCGCTCGAGCGCGTGCACCGGGCACGTTATCGAGAATCCATGAAATTTTGGTGGCCGAGAAGTACGCGGTCAGCGGCAGGCCAGTGAGTTGCGAGAAGCGGTTGATGCCCTCGTTCTCGGTGAGCTCGTCAGCCACGCTCTGCGTGCGCGTGTCTTGCCAGACTATGGCGTTGTAGAGGGGGATGCCGGTGACGCGATCCCACACGATGGTGGTTTCTCGCTGGTTTGTGATGCCCACGGCGGCGATGTCTGTGGCCAAGAGCTTGGCGTCAGCGAGGGCCGAGGAGATTACCTCGAGAGTGTTGTTCCAGATCTCCATGGGGTCGTGCTCTACCCAGCCGCTCTGGGGAAAGTACTGTGTGGTTTCCTTCTGGGCGATTCCGCAACGTTTTCCTGAGCGGTCAAAGATGATGGCACGTGTGCTTGTCGTGCCGTTATCGATGGCAAGAACAAACTGCGACATAGGAATTCTTCCGCCTCTCGTGCTGGCACGGGTGCGCATCCGTTGTGCGCTCTGGGCTAAGTATGGCTTGTTGGCGTCTGCCAGCATAAGAGCACCACAGCAACGTTCGTTTCACAAGGGAGTGCACCGTGTCAGCTGAGCAAACGCCTAACCTCGTCGAATCCGCCGAGTGGCGTAACATGGAGGATTTCTCTGAGGGAATCGATACGAATCGCCTCCCGCAGACCGATGCTTTGGCTGGGTCGACCCACACTGTCGCACTCGACGACGGGGGAGTGGCC
>JBIIKT010000213.1:0-2813 GCA_044233055.1 Microbacteriaceae bacterium | reverse complement strand
TGACCAGATCTTCGTGGAGTTTGCCAACGGCGCGTCGGAACGGGCCATCCTGTCTGCCGATGACGCCGGAACGCGCGCGATTCGTGATCGAATTAAGTCACCGACCACCACATTTGGGGAGGCCCATGACGCGGATGTGCGCATCACGGACGTCTCCACCACCGGTGGAATCGCGGCCTGCACGCTGACCTGGCGAGGCGCCAGCTACCCGCTCAGGCTTCAGTTACCGGGAGCGCACAACGCGACAAACGCCGCCGGCGTGTTTGCTGCGCTCGTTGAGCTCGGATTTTCTCCCGAACGGGTGATTGCTGGTTTGGAATCCTTTGGCGGCACGGAACGCCGCTTTGAGCTCCACGGTGAAGTGGGAGGTGTTCGCGTGTACGACGACTATGCGCATCACCACAACGAGGTCGAAGCGGTGCTGACCGCCGCCCGCACTGTCGTGGGCTCTGGTCGTCTCATCGCCGTTCACCAGCCCCACCTCTTCAGCCGAACACGCATGTTCGCGGGGGAGTTCGCACGGACTCTCGAGCGCGACGCCGACCTCACCGTGGTGCTCGACGTTTACGGTGCACGTGAAGATCCCGAACCCGGGGTCACAGGCGAGCTCGTGAGCTCGCGTTTTGCCAATTCCGACCGGGTGGCCTTCGTGCCCGATTGGCAGCAAGCGGCAGATCACATCGCCGGCATCGCTCGGCCGGGGGATTTTGTCATCACGCTGGGCTGTGGTGATGTGTATCGGATTGTTCCCACGATTCTTGAGGCCCTCGAGCGCCACGGCCCGGCACCGCGGCCGTGAAACGTCCGAATTCCCGCGCGGATTCGGCGCGCCCGTCTGCGCCACGCTCAACTACCCCTCGCCAGACTGCCCCACAGTCGACCGCCCGGAACTCACCGAATCTCCGAGAGAGTGGCGAGCGCCCGCCGCGTCAGAAGGCACCTCGGGTTCGAGCGTCGCGACCCGAAAGCGAAGCCACGCGTGCGCGCCGTGAGATGCGGGCAGCAATTGCAGCCAGAAAAACAGCGGAACGCAACGAAATTCGGCGCTTTACCGCGCACGTGCGTCGTCGACGTCAGGCGGCGCTTGCCATTGTGGCGTCGGTGGTCGGTCTGGCCGCATTTGTCGCCGTCGGAACATTTAGTCCCGTTTTGGCGCTGCGCACCGTGACGGTCGAAGGCACCGAACGCGTTGACCCCGTGCTCATCACCGAGGGCCTCACACCACAACTCGGCAAGCCCCTTCCCCTCGTCGATGCCAATGCCGTTCGTGACGTGATAGCGCTGCAACCGCTGGTTAAGAGTTTCGCCATTGAAGCCAAGCCACCCCACGAGCTCGTGATTCACATCACGGAAAGAGTTCCCGCGGGATATCTCAGTGGCAAATCCGGTTTCACGCTCGTTGACCCGGCCGGCGTCACCATCGAGAAGTCTCGTGAACGCACCCTGCCCCTTCCCGTCATTGACGTGAAGGGAGCCTCGTCGACGGCAGAGGGTTTCCCCGCGGCGATGGCTGTGCTCAGCGCCCTCCCGGGAGCTGTCCGCAGCCAGGTCGACCGCGTCGCGGCGACAACGACCGACGATGTGACACTGTTTCTAAACCCGACGGGCTCACGCGTCATTTGGGGCGGGCCGGAAGACGCCGCGCTCAAAGCCCGCGTGTTGAGCGCGCTGATTGCCAACTATCCCTTGGGATCGGTCACCACGTACGACGTCTCAGCCCCCAATTCGGCTGTCGTCTCCTAAGTCCGGCGTGTCGCGCGACCCTGCGGAGGCGACGCGTTTACTCTCAAGACAGGAAATTGACTACTCAGCATAACTTTAAGGTTCTACCTGAAGTTAAGAGTCTCGGAGGCCGTCATGGCAAACAGCAAAGCGTATTCTGCAGGAGGCGCGAGCAGTCACTACTTTGCCGTCATCAAGGTTGTCGGCATCGGGGGCGGGGGAGCGAATGCGGTCAACCGCATGATCGAGCTCGGCCTTAAGGGCGTTGAGTACATCGCCATCAACACCGATGCCCAGGACCTGTTGCTGAGTGATGCCGACGTGAAACTCGACGTGGGTCGTGAATTGACCCGTGGCTTGGGTGCCGGAGCTGATCCGGAGGTTGGCCGAAAAGCCGCCGAAGATCACGCTGACGAGATTGAGCAGGCGCTAGCCGGGGCTGACATGGTATTCGTGACAGCCGGAGAAGGTGGCGGAACCGGCACCGGCGGCGCTCCTGTGGTCGCCAAGATTGCGAAGTCAATTGGCGCGCTTACTATCGGTGTCGTGACGAAGCCCTTCAAGTTCGAAGGCGCGCGCCGCGCAGCTCAGGCCGAACTCGGAGTTGCGGCCCTGCGGGCAGAAGTTGACACTCTGATCGTTGTCCCGAACGATCGCCTCCTCGAAATCAGCGACCGCAGCATCAGCCTGCAAGACGCTTTTGCTACCGCCGACCAGGTTCTCCTCGCGGGCGTGCAGGGAATCACCGATCTGATTACCACGCCCGGCCTCATCAACCTCGATTTCGCGGACGTGAAGTCAGTCATGCACGGCGCTGGCTCCGCCCTCATGGGGATAGGTTCGGCACGCGGGGCCGACCGAGCCATTAAGGCGGCAGAACTAGCCGTGGCATCGCCCCTCTTGGAAGCGTCCATTGACGGCGCGCGTGGAGTTCTGATTTCGGTACAGGGTGGCTCCAATCTCGGAATCTTTGAAATCAACGATGCCGCCGAGCTGGTGCGCGAGTCAGTTCACCCCGAAGCAAACATCATCTTTGGAGCAGTTATCGACGACACCTTGGGCGACGAAGTTCGTGTCACGGTGATTGCCGC
>JBIIKT010000212.1:0-2816 GCA_044233055.1 Microbacteriaceae bacterium | reverse complement strand
TGGCCGTGGCCGGCGAGACAACCGAGTCCATAGGCGCAGCGAGCACGGGAATCTCGAACTGATAGGCGTCGATGCTCCACGTTGTGCTGACATCGCGGGGGTCGCGCGTGCGGCGCGACGGAATCACGGCAATGTCGTCAAAGGCGTATGCGCGGCGTGCGCGTTTTCCGCGCCCAATCTCGGTTTCCACGACTCCAGCCTACCGACCGCGGGTCACCTCCGACGGCGACAAACCTGTGACACGAAGGCCAACAACCCGAAACGTTTAGCGGCGGTAGTTGGGCGCCTCGACGATCATTTGCACATCGTGCGGGTGTGATTCTTTGAGGCCGGCCGTCGTGATTCGCACGAACTTGCCCTTGGACTTCAACTCGGGGATGCTGCGAGCTCCCACGTAGAACATGGTCTGGCGAAGGCCGCCCACCAATTGGTAGGCCACAGCCTCGAGGGGCCCGCGATAGGCAACCCGACCCTCGATGCCTTCGGCGATCAGCTTGTCGTCGCTGGGAACGTCCGCCTGGAAGTAGCGGTCCTTTGAGTACGACGTGCGCTCACCGCGCGTCTGAAGCGCGCCCAGCGAGCCCATTCCGCGGTACATCTTGTACTGCTTGCCACCCTCAAAGACGAGGTCTCCGGGGCTCTCGTCGCATCCCGCAAAAAGCGAGCCCAGCATCACCGAGTCCGCGCCCGCCACGAGGGCCTTGGCGATGTCGCCCGAGTACTGCAATCCGCCGTCGGCAATCACCGGAATGCCCTTGGGCCCGGCCGCCTTAGCGGCCTCAAAAATGGCCGTGATCTGGGGCACACCCACACCCGCAACCACGCGCGTGGTGCAGATGGACCCAGGGCCCACGCCCACCTTGATGGCGTCGGCACCGGCATCAATTAGCGCCTGGGCGCCGGACTGCGTGCCAATGTTGCCCCCGATCACGTCGATGCCGGCAAACGCCTTGTCTTTCTTGATGCGGCGGATGATGTCGAGCACACCCGCGCTCTCACCGTTGGCCGTGTCGACCACGAGCACGTCAACGCCCGCGTCGAGCAGAAGTGTGGCGCGATCCCACGCATCGCCAAAGAAGCCGATGGCGGCGCCAACGCGCAGACGACCCGCTTCGTCTTTGGTGGCATCCGGATACTGCTCCGACTTATCAAAGTCTTTGGTGGTGATGAGACCCGTGAGCTTGCCCGACTTGTCGATGATGGGTAGCTTTTCGATCTTGTGCTTGGCCAGCAGCGACATGGCCTCTTCGCGACTCACGCCCACGCGCGCCGTCACGAGGTTCTCGTGTGTCATGATCTCGCGCACGGTGATGTTGGGCTTGTCGGCATCCGGCACAAAGCGCATGTCGCGATTGGTGACAATACCCACGAGCAAACCGTTGGCGTCGATGACGGGCAGGCCGCTTACGCGGAACTGGCCGCACAGCGCATCGACGTCGGCCACGGTGGCCTCGACAGTTGTAGTGACCGGGTTGGTAATCATGCCCGATTCCGAGCGCTTGACCTTATCGACCTGCGCGGCCTGGTCTTCCACAGAAAGATTGCGGTGCACAATGCCCAAGCCACCCTGGCGGGCCATGGCAATGGCCATGCGCGATTCGGTCACGGTATCCATGGCGCTCGAGACGAGGGGCTTGGCCACGCTGATGCGGCGCGTGACGCGCGAGGTGGTGTCGGCTTCCGACGGAATGACATCGGTGAGTCCCGGCAAGAGCAGCACGTCGTCGTAGGTGAGTCCTACAAAACCAAAGGGATCGGCCTCAGCCATGATTCTCCGTCTCCGTGTGTTACGCCTCACTACCTAATGTTAAGGCCGGAACGTCACCACGCCGACACGCGGGTCATACGCCATGCGCCCGGCGGGCCCGATGTACTTGATGGCTCGGTTGTCTTCGAGAACCGTGAGGCACGACGCATAGTCGGTGCACACCACGTCACCGGTGGTTACCTGCTCCAGCCCGCGAATGAGTGAGGGGCCGGCGTCGTCGTTAGCGACCGCGGCGGCAAGTGCCAGGGCGACAACCAGTTGATAGCTTTCGGCACCGTAGGTGAACTCGGTGAGGAACGGATTTGACGTCTTGAGGCGTGCCACAAATTCAGCGGTGGGCACGGCCGGTGCGCCCGCCTTCCGAGCCGCGGACGAAGCCGCCGCTGATCCGCTGGGTTTCGGTGTCGAAGCCCCGGTTGCCGAAGCGCCGGTTGCCGGAGACGATGTGGCCTTTCCGGTGGGCATGGCTGTCGACGATGCCGGGGCCGTGGCATCGGGGAAGGGCGTGACAGTTGGCTCGGCAATGTTCTTCTCGGTGCCAATAGCGAGGAGGGCAATCTTGGCCGCCGCGGCGACCTCAAGCAGACTCGTGGCGGCCGTCGGGTTGGCGGCCACAATGGCCGCATCCGCCTTCGCCGCACCCGCAGCTTCGGTGAGTGTGCCCGGAAGCGCATCCGTGCGGTGCCAGATCATGACCGAGTTACCACCGACGCCACCGGCATCGTTGACCTCACGGGCGGCAAGTTCGGTACCCGCTTCTTGCGCCGGCGCAAAGGCGGCCAGTGTTCCCGCCGTCTCGAGCAGATTCACGATGTTCAGGGTCTTGTCGCCGACCGGAGTGGCCACCGGTGTTGGCGTGGGCAGAGGCGCAGCCATCCCGGCGCAACCAGACATCGCGACCGCGACCGCCAGAAGGCCCGCGGCAATCATCACGCGACGTGGCATAGGGTTCCTATTCCGGTAGTGGTTCGGGTGCTTCCTCAACACTATTGCCGCGCGCCACTCGCCGCGCACCACGACTTGTCCGAGCGTTGCGCAACATATCGAC
>JBIIKT010000211.1:0-2837 GCA_044233055.1 Microbacteriaceae bacterium | reverse complement strand
CGTGGCGGCACAAAAGGCCGCGGGCGCGTGGGCGGCGGCCATCACCGACCGTGACGGGCTCTACGGCGCCGTGCGCCACATTCGCGCGTGTGTAGCCAACGGACTCCAACCGGTTGTGGGTGTGGACCTGGCGCTGCGCGAGAGCGACGGACAGCAGGCGGGTCGCCTCACCCTGCTCGCCCACGGACACTGCGAAGGACGTGGCTGGGCGAGCATGGCACGGGCCATCACCGCCGCCCACGCGCGCAGTACGCGCAGCTCACCGCCGGCGCTGGCCCGCGGTCGCCTCCGCCCGCTGCTGCGCGGCCCCGACGGCATTGCCGTCACGATTCTTCTCGGCCCCGCCTCCGACGTGGGGCAGGCACTCGCCCGCGGCGAGACAGACCGTGCGCGTGAGTTGCTCGCCTGGTGGAGTCACACGCTCCCCGGTGCGATTGCCCTCGAGGTGGTGTGTCACGACACCGCTCCGGGCACTACCGCAAGCCTGCGCCATGCCGTGGCGATGCTAGAGCTCGCCCACGACACCGAGACGCCGGCGGTGCTCAGCAATGCCGCGCGCTACCTCGAGGCCGACGAAGCGCTCACCGGTGACGTACTGGATGCCGCGGCGCTGCTGCGCGCACTCGGTGAGTTCACGCCACAGCCCAACGGTCAGGCGTGGCTCAAGACCCCCGCCGAGATGCACGCCATCGCCCTGCGCGTGGCGCGGGCCTCGCGGCTCGACCAGGGTGCCGCCCACCGCATGATGGCCGCCGGCGAGCGACTCGCCCTGACGTGCGTGCTCGACCCCGAGACAGATCTTGGCTGGCGCCAGGCCAAGATTCCCGAAAACGAGGTGATCGGCCTCAGCGGCAACCCCGCCTCGGTGCTGCGGCAGAGCACCGAATCTGCCATCGGTGAGCGCTACCCCTACGCGGGCGCGGCCGACATGCGTCGCATCACGGAACGCCTCGACACCGAACTCAATACCATCTACGATTTTGGCTTTGCGTCCTACTTTCTCACCGTGGCCGATGTGTCGGCCCTGATGCGCCGCATGGGCATCCGCAATCAAGCGCGCGGTAGTGGTGCCGGCAGCATCGTCACGTACCTGTTGCGCATCAGCAACGTCGACCCCCTCGAGCACGACCTCTTGTTTGAACGTTTTCTCGGCAACAAGCGCGAGACCCTGCCGGACATCGACATCGACGTGGAGTCGGCCCGGCGCCACGAGGTCTACCGCGCCATCTTTGAGCGCTACGGCAGCACTCGCGTGAGCCTCATGTCGATGCAGAACACCTATCGGGCGCGCGGTGCCGCCCGCGATGCCGGCATGGCGTTAGGCCTCTCCCCCGAACAGATTGGCTTTGTGGCCAAGAACATCTGGCGTTTCAACGCCCGAGATTTTCGGCGTGCGCTCGACACCAAGCCAGAGATGCGTGAGTTCGCCGCCATGCTCGAGGAGGATGCCCGCCTCGAGTTGCTCGTCGATGTGGCCGAACGCCTCGACCGACTCCCCCGGCACGTCTCCATGCATCCGTGTGGTGTGATCCTCGGCAACAACGAGCTGTACAACCTGAGCCCCATGCAACCCTCGGGGATGGGGCTGCCCATGAGCCAGTTCGACAAAGACGACATCGATGACGTGGGTCTGCTCAAACTCGACGTGCTGGGGGTGCGCATGCAATCGACGCTCTCGTACACGCTGCGCGAGATTCAGCGCGTGCACGGCCCGCACGCAGCCGAGGTGGGCAAACTGCCGAGCGATGCCCCCTACATCAAGCCCAACGGCCTGATTGAGCTCGACGCCATCCCCCACGATGACGAGGCCACGTTTGCCAACATCCGCACCGGTCACACGCTGGGCATGTTCCAGATCGAAAGCCCCGGGCAGCGCGAACTCATTGGCAAGATGCAACCGGATGAGTACAACGATCTGATTGCCGACATCTCACTTTTTCGCCCGGGCCCCATGAAGGGCAACATGGTGGCGCCCTTCCTCGATGCCAAACACGGTTTTACCGCGCCCAACTATCTGCACCCGCGCTTTCGTTCTTTTCTGCGCGACAGCTACGGCGTGGTGATCTATCACGAACACGTGCTGCGCATTCTGCACGAGTGCATGGGCGTCACGCTGGCCGAGGCCGACGAACTGCGCCGCGCCATGGAGAAATCCACCGCGTCAATCGAGCGGGCGTTTCGCCGTCGCACGGCCGAGCGACGTGATCCCGAAACGGGCAAGCGCCTGTTCACCGATGCCGACATCGAGCGCATCTGGGCAGTACTCAAAGGCTTTGGGTCGTTCGGTTTTTGCAAGGCGCACGGCGCGGCTTTCGCGCTACCTACGTATCAGAGCGCCTGGCTCAAGACGCACTATCCGGCCGAGTTCCTCGCGGGAATCCTCACGCACGATCCGGGAATGTACCCCCGGCGCCTCCTGCTGGCCGAAGCGCGCCGCATGGGCGTGCCCATCCTGCCGCTGGATGCCAACCTCAGCATCGACGAGTATCGCGTGGAGCGCCTGCGCGGTGGCACCCTCGGCATTCGCCTCTCCCTGCGCGACGTGCACGGCATTAGCGATGCCGAACTGGGGCGACTACTGGCCGGCCAGCCGTTCACGGGGATCACCGATCTTTACGAGCGTGCCCGGCCGTCGCGCGCACTCATGCAGCGGCTCGCACTGGTGGGGGCACTGGATTCGCTCGCGCTGCCGGCGACGCCCGGACGCGACGAGCGACCCGAGCTTGTCGCTCAACACGACGCGCCACCCACCCGCGGCGATGTGATCGCCTTCGTTCGCCAACTCACCGCCAAGCGGCCCACCCGCAGCGACCCCGACAGTCAGCTCGACTTCACCA
>JBIIKT010000210.1:0-2844 GCA_044233055.1 Microbacteriaceae bacterium | reverse complement strand
ATATCGCCACGGGCATCAGCCGCGCCGTACTTTGCCGTGAGGCGAAAATCAGCGTCGGAATCGGTAACGACCCGCACACGCGCAATGTTGTGTGATGCCAATTCTTCGAGTTCGGCCGTGAGGCGCGCAGCGAAGTCTTCGTCGGGACGTTCATGGCGTTTGCCGGGAACCATGCGCGGAACCGTGGTCACGCGGGACACCAGAAATGTCCTCTCAGCGTTGCGGTCAAGGTCCCACGCCAATAGGTACCACAGACCGTTCCAGTCGATGAGGGCCAGAGGAGCGCCCTGCCTGGTGGTCGCGGCAACGTCACCGGGCTTGAGGTAATCGAATTGGGCTACACCGTCTTGCGAAAGAATCTCGCCAAACTCGTTGACCGCACTGTTCCAACCAGAGATCCGTGGACGAACCCCGGTGAGAGAGCTGTCCGGTTCGATTCCCAGCGAGCGCAACTTGTTGAGAGCCCGAAGAGCTTCCTTGTTCATCGAGCCGTGCTGCCACGCGCGGGCTGCCAACTGCAAAAGCGCAATCTCGCCACGCGAAAACTCAACGTCGGGCGGAAGCACGTAGGTCGCGGGATCAATCAGGTAGCGCACGCCGTGATTGTCGTCGGACGCATCGGCCGGGGAGCGCGTCTGAATGATGATGCCGAGATCGCGGATTTCCTTTTTGTCACGTTCAAAACTTTTGGTGACGGCCGCCAGCGACTTTTCTGAGTAGGGGTCAAAGGTGTCCCGGTAACCGTCGACGGTGTTGAGAATCTCGTCGATCGTCAAACCAAAGCGAGACGCCAGCATGGCGTGAATCAGGCTAAATTGCCGGATGACCTTGCTGGGTTCCTCGGCCACCATTGCTCCTAGCGCACACCAAGAATGTCGATGACAAAGACGAGCGTTGAGTTGGGCGGGATTGATCCCGTGCCGGCGTCGCCATAGCCGTCCTCGGGAATGATGATGACCTCAATCTGCGATCCCACCCGTTGACCCGTGAGTGCCTTGGCAAAGCCAGGAACGACACCGGAGAGGGAGAAGGTGGCGGGAACCTTTCCTTTCGCCCACGTGGAGTCGAACTGGATGGGAGATTCCCCATCCGTGGGCCAGAGCCAACCGGAGTAAGCGACCGTCACCTCTGAATCGGCTCCCACGATGGCACCCGTGCCAGCCTTGAGCACGGCAATTCTGGTCTCCGTGGGGGGCGTGGCTCCGGACAAGAAGGTAATTCCCGGCGTGCCGTCCTCTGCGAGGACAATCATGGGGAATCCATCTGGCACATTCTGAGGGGTTCCGTTGGCCTTGCCGAGATAGACATCGTGAATGTCGAAGACGGCAACGAGAGTTGTTCCTTCGGGAAGGCCCAGCGTGGTGGTGAGTTTCGGGTCGTCTCCCAACACGGTCAAGACGCGGCTACCCGCGGGCACGCACTTCAATGCACTGGCGAGGGCCGGCTGGGCCGTCTCGTCGAGGGGCAAAACACCAAAGCTCGTGCCGTCGTACCTACTCGAGGACAACAGCTCGGCGTTCGTGCCGTCGTAGAGGGAGACGTCGATCGCAACGCTGTCTCCGGCATTCGAGACCAGGCCATCACCCTTCGACACAATCACGTTCTGATTCGTGGATGCCTTCAACGGAGTGGCGAACGTGACATCCGGCTTCGATCCGAAGTTGCCCGTCACGGTGACCGCCGCTATTCCATCACCGGGTTTTTCAGCGTAGGTACAGGTCGCGTCGGCGGCCGATGTGGCACAACCCGCAAGAGCGGTTGCCGCGATGGCGGTCAGAACAAACAAAGACAGGGAACGTCGCACGATACTCACTTCTCGGTCGGGGTAAATGAAGAAACTGCGAGCAAGTCTACGGTGCGTCGGGTTGTGTGGATGCTGACAGGCCGTCGGTAGCCAGGCGCGCATTCTCTGTCGCGAGACGCACGCGCTTGCGGGTTGATTTGTCGCTCGCGGTTCGCTCCCCCAGGGAGCCGGGAGTCCACGCCTCGACATCGTCATCGGTGAACTCAGATTTCGACGCACGCCTCTTCTTTTCGGGAAGAACCGTGCCTGGTGAGAGCAAACGAGCACTCGCCAGGAAGCCGGTGTGCGCGACCATTCGATGGTCGGGTCGCACGGCAAGCCCCTCAACGTGCCAGGTGCGCACCATGGTCTCGCTGGCCGCCGGGTGCGTGAATCGTCCCGTTGCCCGGAGGGCTTCAATCACGCGAGAGAGCTGCGTGACGGTGGCAACGTAGATGACGACCACGCCACCGGGCACGAGGGCGTCGGCTACGTGGTCGACACACTCCCACGGCGCGAGCATGTCGAGGATGATCCGATCGGCACCCTGCGGGCCCACAACGCTGGAGAGGCTGGCGTTGAGATCACCTACCGTGAGGGTCCAGTTGTCGGGGCTGTATCCAAAGAACGTTTCGACATTGGCGCGAGCGACCTCGGCGAATTCGTCGCGACGTTCGAACGAGTACAAGTGCCCCTCGTCCGACAGCGCCCTCAGGAGCCACAGGCTGAGCGCCCCGGAGCCCACTCCTGCCTCCACAACGCGCGCACCCGGAAACACGTCCGCGAGCCCCAAGATCGCCTGAGCGTCTTTGGGGTAGATGATTGCTGCGCCCCGAGGCATCGACATGACAAAGTCGTGAAGCAGCGGCCGAAGAACCAAGTGTTCGAGACCGACAGCGTTGAGCACCACCGACCCGTCGGCGAGGCCGATGATGTCGTTGTGTTCGATTCCCCCGCGGTGCGAGTGGAAGACAGAGCCTGGCACGAGCGTTACCGTGTGGAGACGACCCTTGGGGTCTGTGATCTGAACGCGGTCCCCCGCGCGTAACCGCCCGGGCGCG
>JBIIKT010000209.1:0-2845 GCA_044233055.1 Microbacteriaceae bacterium | reverse complement strand
GATGAGTACCGAACAGGCAGCGACTCCCGACAACGCCGGGTCAGACCCCCGCGACGCCGAAACCTTCGATTTTCGGTCCATTCAAGAAAAGTGGCTTCCCATCTGGGATGAGCGCGAACCGTTCCGTGCCGACAGCCCCGCTGATGACCGGCCGCGTAAGTACGTTCTCGACATGTTCCCCTACCCCTCGGGTGACCTGCACATGGGGCACGCGGAAGCGTATGCGCTCGGCGACGTCATTGCCCGCTACTGGCGTCACCGCGGCCACAACGTGCTTCACCCCATCGGGTGGGACTCTTTCGGTCTTCCGGCCGAGAACGCCGCCATCAAGCGCAACCTGAATCCCGTCACGTGGACCTACGACAACATCGAACAGCAGCGCACGTCGATGCGCCGTTATGCCGCCTCCTTCGACTGGTCGCGCGTGATCCACACGTCCGACCCCGAGTACTACAAGTGGAACCAGTGGTTGTTCCTGCAGATGTACAAGAAGGGCCTCGCCTACCGCAAGGATTCGTGGGTGAACTGGGACCCGGTCGACCAGACGGTCCTCGCCAACGAGCAGGTGATGCCCGACGGCACCTCTGAGCGTTCCGGTGCCATCGTGGTCAAGAAGAAGCTCACCCAGTGGTACTTCCGCATCACCGAGTACGCAGACCGCTTGCTCAACGATCTCGACAAACTTGAGGGTGCCTGGCCGTCCAAGGTGCTCACCATGCAGCGCAACTGGATTGGCCGCTCCCGCGGGGCAGACGTGGCCTTTGTTATTGAGGGGCGTGATGAGCCCGTCACTGTGTTCACCACGCGCCCCGACACGCTCTGGGGTGCCACGTTTATGGTGGTCGCCCCCGAGGCAGATCTCGCCGGCGAACTGGTTGCGGGAGCCGACGACGACGTAAAGAGCGCGTATGCCGACTACCTCACCGAAACGCAAAAATCCACCGAGATCGAGCGACAAAACGCCGATCGCCCCAAGACCGGCGTATTCCTCGGGCGCTACGCCATCAACCCCGTGAACGGAGAGCGCATCCCCGTGTGGGCCGCCGACTACGTTCTGGCCGACTACGGCCACGGCGCCATCATGGCGGTACCCGCACACGACCAGCGCGACCTCGACTTTGCGCGCGCCTACGACCTGCCGATTCGCGTTGTGGTGGAGCAGGCACCTTTGGAGCCTGGCGAAACCACCGACCCCGCCCTCACGGGTAAGGCGCTCGCCGGAGACGGCAAGCTCGTGAATTCCGGTCCGCTCGATGGCCTGACCAAGGTCGAGGCGATTCCTCGTGCCATTGAGGTGCTCGAGGAGCGCGGCACCGGAGTCGCCGCCACTAACTTTCGCCTGCGCGACTGGCTGATTTCGCGCCAACGCTACTGGGGTACTCCCATCCCCATCATTCACGCCGAAGATGGCACCGAGATTCCCGTTCCCGAAGACCAGCTTCCCGTGGTGCTGCCACCCACCGAGGGTCTCAATCTTCAGCCCAAGGGTTCGTCGCCGCTGGGTGCTGCCGAAGACTGGGTGAACGTGCCGAGCCCCATCGATGGATCGCCCGCGCGCCGCGACCCCGACACCATGGACACCTTCGTCGACAGCTCGTGGTATTTCTTGCGCTTCCTGTCGCCGAACGACGACACTCAGGCGTTCGATCCGGCACAGGCAAAGCGCTGGGCGCCCGTGGATCAGTATGTGGGTGGCGTGACGCACGCCATCCTGCACCTGCTCTACGCCCGCTTCATCACCAAGGTGCTGTTCGACCTCGGACTGATCGACTTCGATGAGCCGTTTACCGCGTTGCTCAATCAGGGAATGGTTCTCATGGACGGTTCGGCCATGAGCAAGTCAAAGGGCAACATCGTCAAGCTCTCTGATCAGTTGGAGGAGCACGGCATCGATGCGGTGCGACTCACCATGGCGTTCGCGGGTCCGCCCGAGGATGACATCGATTGGGCCGATGTGTCGCCCGCGGCGAGCAACAAGTTCCTGGCACGCGCGTGGCGAGTGGCCGGTGATGTAACGAGTGCTGCGGGCGTCGACCCGGCATCCGGTGACGCAGGCCTGCGCCGCGTCACCCACGCACTGCTCGCCGAGGCACCGGCGCTGGTCGAGTCGTTTAAGTTCAACGTTCTCGTGGCGCGCGTGATGGAGCTGGTCAACGTCACACGTAAGGTGATTGATTCGGGTGCCGGCGGAGCCGACCCGGCGGTGCGCGAGGCAGCAGAAGTCACCGCCCTGATGCTCGATCTCTACGCGCCGTACACCTCCGAGGAGATGTGGTCGATGCTCGGTCACGAACCCTGTGTGTCGCTTGTGGAGTGGCCCACGGCCGACGCTGCGCTGCTCGTGCACGACTCGGTTACGGCCGTGGTGCAGGTCGACGGGAAGGTGCGCGATCGCCTCGACGTGTCACCCGACATCGCCGACGACGAGTTTGAGCGTTTAGCCCTCGAACTTCCGGGCGTGCTGCGCGCTCTCGAGGGTCGCGAGATCGTGAACGTCATTGTTCGGGCACCCAAGCTCGTCAACATCGCGACCAGGGCGGTTTAGCGCACAGCGCGACGTCTCTGTTTCACCAACCTTTCACGCACAGCGCGCGGTTGCCGAGGTTGCGAGCAATGCGCGCGCTCATCGGCCGGTTGGACCTTGCGTGGCGCTAGCGTCACGGCGTGCGAACTCGTCGGGGCTGGATCATCACCGTACTGGTGGGCGTGGTCCTCGTGGGTGTGGCCATTGTGGTTTCCGTCACCACAGGATCATCCTCGCGCACCATTCCTGCGGTGGTTCCCACCGAACTTCTCAGCACGGCAGAGCCCGGCGTTCTGGACAAAGCGACAAGCGAGACGCCAT
>JBIIKT010000208.1:0-2854 GCA_044233055.1 Microbacteriaceae bacterium | reverse complement strand
CTTCGGTGGCCACCACGGCGGCTTCGGCCTCCGTGTAGGCGGCACCCAAGGTCTCGGCGTTACCGGCCGCACTTTGGGTTCCCTCCAGCGACGCGAGCAATTCCTCGGCCACCGCGCGACGGTCCACGGCACCGGCCAACGCATCGGCGGCACGCTGCCTCTCGCTGGTGACGGCGTCGAGCGACGACTGGGCGGCATCCCGCGCACCGCGAAGGGCAGCGACATCGAGTTCGGCGCGCGAGACAAGAGCGCCCATTTCGTTGAGCTCTGCCTCGGCGGCATCGAGAACCGTGCGGGCCTGGGCGGTCACCTGCTGGGTCTCCTGCCACGCCGCTTCAGCAGCCACACTGGCCGCGGCGAGAGCGGTGGCCTCGGTAGCGGCGTCGTCCACCATTGACTGGGTAACACCCGAACCCAACGGCGTCTGGTCGGCATCCGCGCTAAAGAGCGACAGGCGCTGGTTGGCGAGCGTGAAGAGACCGCGCAAGCGCTCCTGCACCGACTCGAGCGAAAACAGGGTGCGACGGGCTTCGTCCACCGCGTCGGTCGACGCCTCGGCCTCGATGCGTCGCACACGCAGCGAGACGCGTTCCAGTTGTTCCTGAAGCACGATGCGTTCACTGTGGCGCTCGGACTCCGATTTGTTGAAGCCGTCGAGGGCCGTGCGAAGAGTCACCACGTCATCGGCCAGCAAACGGGCCCGGGCATCCCTCACCTCAGCCTGAATCTGAACGGCTTCACGGGCGATGTCCGCCTGAGCTCCCAGTGGCTTGAGCTGGCGGCGTACCTCGCCCGCCAGGTCTGACAGTCGCGTGAGGTTTGCCTGCATGGCCTCGAGCTTGCGCACGGTCTTTTCTTTGCGGCGGCGGTGCTTGAGAATTCCGGCGGCCTCTTCGATAAAGCCGCGGCGATCCTCGGGGCTGGCCTGCAGCACGCTCTCGAGTCGCCCCTGACCCACGATCACGTGCATCTCACGACCGAGGCCGGAGTCGCTCAGCAGCTCCTGGAGGTCGAGCAGGCGACACGTTTCGCCGTTGATGGCGTACTCGCTGGTTCCGTTGCGAAACAGGGTGCGGCTAATGGTGACTTCGGTGTACTCGATGGGCAGCGCGCCGTCGGAGTTGTCGATGGTCAGCGAGACCTCGGCGCGACCGAGCGGTCCGCGGGTGGCCGTTCCGGCAAAGATGACGTCTTCCATCTTTCCGCCGCGCAGTGTCTTGGCGCCCTGCTCGCCCATCACCCAGGCGAGGGCGTCGACTACGTTCGACTTTCCCGAGCCGTTGGGGCCCACCACACAGGTGACGCCCTTTTCGAAGGCAAAAGTTGTGGGTTGCGCGAACGACTTGAAGCCCTTGAGGGTCAGGCTTTTCAAGTACACGGGACAACCTTTCGTCGCCGACAAGAATGCGGCGGGTGAGTCCACGTTAGCGAATATTCGCGCACCCGGAGGACCGGCTCCGGGGCAACAGCCCCGGCGACAACCTGGCCAACAGCCGGGGCTTCAGGACGCCTAAGCGGAGAAGAATTCCCGCAGAGCCAATGTGACCGCGGCGTGATCTTCAACCACGGCCATGTGGGCCACTCCGGCAACGACAACCAACCGCGCACCGGGCACCTGCTCCGCGATGAAAGCACCCTGTTCGGGCGTGGCGGCCGGATCGAGTTCGCCCGAAATCACGAGCAGCGGAACGTCAATCGAGGGCAGGCGGTCACGCACGTCGAACGCACCGATGGCCTCGCACGCGCGCGCGTAGCTCTCGGGGTCGGCACCGCGCAGCAGGTCAAACAGGGCATCGACCTTGTCTCCGTGAGTTGCCACAAAGGCGTCGGTAAACCAGCGCGGTCGCTGAGACTCGACCAGCATGGCTGGGCCCTGCGCGCGAACGTTGTCGGCGCGCTCCTGCCAGTGAGCCATATCCCCCAGCTTGGCGGCCGAACAGACAACGGCCGAGTGCTTCACGCGGTCGGGGAAGTCGAGGGCCAGCTGAAGTGCCACGGCGCCGCCGATCGACACACCGGCATAGTCGAAGGTGTCGATGCCAAACGCGTCAGCAAGGTCGATGACGCCCCGGGCGAGTTCTGCCATGGTGAACGGCTCGCTCGTGGGGTCCGATTTGCCGTGGCCGGGAAGATCCCAGCGCACGAGCGCGAAGTCGGCGCTGAGCGCCGGAAGGGCATCGTCCCACAGGGGTGCCGCCGTGCCGAGAGACGGTCCCAAGATGAGCACGTTGTCGCGCCCGCCAAACGAGGTCGGATCGAGTTCACTGGTGCCGGCAAGGCGGGGAACGGTCATGGTGTGCTTCCTTTGCTCGCGGTTCTGATGCCCGGGCGTTCTGATGCCCACGGCTCTGATGCTCGACCATTCTCTCGCGCGCACAGCCCCGGCACGACACGACTTTGCTACTTTGGAATCCTGATCTCCTTACACACCAAGGACGCTTCCGTGACCCCCAACATCCGTATCGCCGTGATTGGTCCCGGTGACGTCGCTCCTCTCCTGGCCCGTGACCTGACCACCGCTGGCGCCGAGGTGATCGGATTCGACCTCAGCCCCCTGCCCGAGTCGTCAACAGCGGTGGCCGAAACGATTGGTGAGGCGGTTGCCGGCGCCGACATCGTGCTGTCTCTCAACAGTTCGTCGGCGGCACTGCGCGCCGCAGAGCGGGTGTCCGGGCTTCTGGCACCCGGCGCGATCTTTGCCGACCTCAACACGGGAACTCCGGCCCTCAAGCGCAAACTGGCCGAGAAGTTTGCCCCGGACGCGTTTGTTGATGTGGCCATAATGTCGCCTCTGTCAGCATCCGATGACCAGAGCGTTTTCGCCGTGGCTGGCCCCGCCGCACAAACATTCATC
>JBIIKT010000207.1:0-2869 GCA_044233055.1 Microbacteriaceae bacterium | reverse complement strand
ACGCCTTCCGGGGTAGTCCCTACGGTGGTGGCGGATTCCCTCAGGGCGCGGGCTTTGAAGACATTCTTGGCGGCATGTTCGGCAACGGAAACTTTGGCCGATCCTCGGGCGGCTTTCGTGGCTGGGGCGGCCCGAGCAAGGGACAGGACGTTGTCTCCACCGTTGTGGTGGACTTCTTTGAGGCGCTGCACGGCGACACCATGACCCTGCAACTGCCCTCGGGCAACAGCGTCAAAGTCAAGATTCCTGCCGGTGTGGCCGACGGACAGAAGATTCGCATTCGCGGCAAGGGCCACGCGAGCCCCGACGGCGGTGAACCGGGCGACGTCGTGCTCACCGTGACGGTGGGTAAGCACCCCGTCTTCGAGCGCGACGGCCTCAACGTTCGCCTCGTCGTGCCCGTGACCTTCACCGAGGCGGTCCTGGGCGCCACGATTGAGGTGCCCACGGTCGAGGGTGAAACGGTCAAGCTCAAGGTTGCCCCCGGCACGCCCAGCGGCCGAATCCTTCGTGTCAAGGGTCGTGGCGTCAAGACCGCCAAGGGGCACGGCGATTTGCTCGCCGAGGTCATGGTGGCCGTACCCTCGCACCTCGATGCGGAGGCAACAAAGGCTCTCCAGGAGTTCGCGGCCAAGGCGCCCAAGGAAGATCCGCGCGCCGAGATTCTGCAACGCGGACGACGATAGGGGGCAGACGTGGACGAAGACCAGCCGATTTTCACCATTTCGATGGCCGCCGAGCTCGCCGCCATGCACCCCCAAACGCTGCGTCAATACGACCGCCTTGGGATTGTGCAACCCAAGCGCACCGCGGGCCAGTCGCGCCGCTATTCGATGCGCGACGTCGTGCAACTTCGCGAGGTTGCTCGGCTCGGCGCTGAGGGCGTGAGCCTCGAAGGAATTCGGCGCGTTCTCGAACTCGAAAACGATATCGTCACCCTGCGGGAGCGGGTGCGCAAACTCGAGACCGCCCTGGCCGATGCCCTGCTCGCGCAGCCCGGCCGTCGCGTCTTTGCCGCCGGATCTGCGGGCGAAGTTCAGACACTGCGCAACGGCCAGCGGGTTCGCCGTGCTACCGAGGTGGTTCGCTGGAATCCGCTCCGTCGCATCGAATCGGGAGAGTAGAAATGAACCCGCAACCTCAACAAGAAGAGTCGCAGAGCGCGCTCGAGCAGTTTGGCATCAACCTCACCGAACGCGCCAAGAACGGCAAACTCGATCCCGTGATTGGTCGGGATGCCGAGATCCGACGCGTCAGCCAGGTGCTTACGCGACGCACCAAAAACAACCCTGTGCTGATTGGCGAGCCGGGCGTGGGTAAAACCGCCGTGGTGGAGGGGCTGGCCCAACGCATCGTGGCCGGCGATGTGGCCGAAAGCCTCAAGGGCAAGCAACTCGTCTCGCTCGACATTGGCGCCCTTATTGCCGGAGCCAAGTTTCGCGGTGAGTTCGAGGAGCGCCTCAAGGCGGTGCTCGCAGAGATTGACGCCTCCGATGGGCAAATCATCACGTTCATCGACGAACTTCATACGCTCATGGGAGCCGGTGGTGGCGAAGGCTCGGTGGCCGCAGCAAACATGCTCAAGCCCATGCTAGCCCGCGGTGAACTGCGGCTCATTGGCGCCACCACCCTCGACGAGTACCGCCAATTCATTGAGAAGGACGGCGCGCTCGAACGCCGGTTTCAGCAGGTCTTTGTGGGCGAACCCACTGTCGAAGACACCATTGCCATTCTGCGCGGCCTCAAGGAGCGCTACGAGGCTCACCACAAGGTGGCGATTGCCGACAACGCGCTCGTGGCGGCGGCCTCGCTCAGCAACCGCTACATCACGTCACGGCAGTTGCCCGATAAGGCCATCGACCTCATCGATGAGGCCGCCAGCAGGCTCCGCATGGAAATTGACTCCGCGCCCGTCGAGATTGACGAACTACGCCGCGGGGTCGATCGACTCAAGCTCGAAGAACTGGCGCTCAAGAAAGAGAAGGATGACGCGTCTAAGCAGCGGCTGGTTAAACTGCGCGAAGACCTCGCCGAGCGTGAAATCAAGCTTGCCCAGCTCGATGAGCGCTGGCAGGCCGAGCGGGCCGCGCTCAACCGCGTGGGTGACCTCAAGGGTCGACTCGATGCGGCGCGCATCCAGGCCGACCGAGCGCAGCGCGAGGGTAATCTCGAGGCCGCGTCTCGACTTCTGTATGGCGAAATTCCCCAGCTCGAGAGCGAGGTTGCTGCGGCCGAGAAGGCCGAGTCGGACACTCCGTTGATGGTGAATGACCAGGTGACGGCCGACGAGATTGCGGCGGTTATCTCGGCGTGGACGGGTATTCCGGTTGACCGGCTCACGCAAGGCCAGACCGAGAAGCTCCTCAACCTCGAGGCCGAGATTGGTAAGCGCCTGATTGGCCAGAAAAAGGCCGTGCGCGCCGTTGCCGAATCTGTTCGTCGTTCGCGCGCGGGCATCAGCGATCCTGATCGCCCCACCGGATCTTTCCTGTTTCTGGGGCCCACGGGTGTGGGCAAGACCGAGTTGGCCAAGGCGCTCGCCGAGGTATTGTTCGACGACGAAAAAGCCATGATTCGCATCGACATGAGCGAGTACGGCGAAAAGTTTGCCGTCTCGCGACTCGTCGGCGCCCCTCCCGGATACGTGGGCTATGAGCAGGGGGGTCAGCTCACCGAGGCCGTCCGCCGGCGCCCCTACTCGGTGGTGCTGTTCGACGAGGTGGAGAAGGCTCACCCCGAAGTGTTCGACCTTCTTCTGCAGGTTCTTGATGACGGACGCCTGACCGACGGTCAGGGTCGAACGGTCGACTTCCGCAACGTGATCATGATTCTCACGTCAAACCTGGGCAGTCAGTATTTGGTTGACCCG